>NZ_JBSSEP010000007.1:0-270333 GCF_054061835.1 Pseudomonas sp. TE12234 | reverse complement strand
ACACCTTCACCTACACCCTGCGCGACGGTGATGGCGATCAAAGCACCACCACCATCACCATCGACGTGCACAACAGCTGTATCCAGGCGGTCAGCGACAACGACGTGACCGTGTTTGAAAAAGCCCTCGACTTCACCAAGGACGGCCAGGACCTGAGCGGCGGGTACGCCACCGGCAGCGAGCCGGGCAACACCGGCGAGACCGCCAGCGGCACCCTGGTCGGCTCGGTCACCGGCGGCAGCGGTGCGCTCACCTACAGCCTGGTCGGCAGCGCCCAGGGCAACTTCGGGCTGATCCAGCTCAACCCCGACGGCACCTACACCTACACCCTGACCAACCCGGCGCACACCACGCCGCAGGCCAACGACGGTCCGAACACGGTGACCGAAACCTTCACCTACCACGCCACCGACTCCCTGGGGAACGTGGCCACCAGCACCATCGTGGTCAACATCGTCGACGACGTACCGAAGGCCAACGCCGATGTGGCCTCAGTCGGTGAGGGCGGCGTGATCACTGGCAACGTGCTGGCAAACGACGTCGGCGGTGCCGACGGCCCGGCCGTCGGTGGCGGTGTGGTCGGCGTGCGCGCCGGTTCGGACACCTCGACCCCGGTGGTCGGCGGCCTCAACAGCCAGATCAACGGCACCTACGGCTACCTGACCCTCGATGCCCACGGCAACGCCGAATACCACAGCTACCCCAACAGCGTGAATGGCCCCGGTGCGACCGACACCTTCACCTACACCCTGCGCGACGGTGATGGCGATCAAAGCACCACCACCATCACCATCGACGTGCACAACAGCTGTATCCAGGCGGTCAGCAATAACGACGGGAATGTCGTGGCAGTCGATGATCACGTCATCACCAACGTGCTGTCGGGCAGTGTGACGTTGCCGGGCGAGTTGCTGTTGGCCAACGACACTGCCGCCAATGGCGATCCGCTCACGGTGTCGCCGACGACCTTCAACACCGGCTGGATCTCCAAGGCAGCGGACTTCACCGGCACTGGCGCGATCAACTTCAAGGGTACCAACCCCAACAACACCGAGAACCAGAACCTGTGCGACGTGCGCAGTGCCTTCTCGGCCAATGCCGCGACCATGACGGCGGTGCTGGTGGTCAGCGGTTTCCTCGGTGCGGTGACCAATGCCCACGCCAATGATGAGGATCGCATCACCGTCAACCTGAAGCAGGGCGAAACCCTCAACCTGGACCACAACCTGGCAGCCGGCCATGTGGCCATGGAATATTCGGTCGACGGCGGAGCCTGGATTGCCCTTGCGGACGGGCAAACCCTGACAGCAACGTCGGATGCGACCTACCAGATCCACATCACCAACATCACCAACACCAGTGGCAGCAACTCCAACGGGGCGGAAGACTACCAGCTGACCATGACCGTCAATTACGCCGGTGCCCATGACATAGCGCCGGATTACCATGGCGCCTACACCGCCAGCGACAGCCATGGCGGCAGCGACAGCGCCAACCTGACCATCAGCTACCAGGACAGTCACATCCTCACCGGGACCGCAGGCAATGACACGCTGGTGGCGGGCAATGGCGACAATATCCTCAATGGCGGTGACGGCAATGACATCCTCACCGCAGGCACCGGCAATAACGAGTTGCACGGCGGCGCCGGCAACGACTTGCTCTACAGCGGTCCGGGCAATGATCTGCTCGACGGTGGCATTGGCAACGATACCGCCAGCTACGCCCACGCCACGGCCGGGGTCACGGTCAACCTGAGCCTGCTCGGTGCGCAAGACACCCTGGGTGCAGGCATCGATACCCTGACCGGTATCGAAAACCTGACGGGCTCGAACTACAACGACACCCTCACCGGTGACAATAACAACAACATCATCAACGGCGGCCTGGGCAACGACGTGCTCAACGGCGGGGGCGGCGATGACATTCTGATCGGCGGTCTGGGCAACAACACCCTCACCGGCGGCAGTGGTGCCGATACCTTCGAGTGGCTCAAGGGCAATAGTGGCCACGACGTGATCACCGACTTCGCACCGGGCACTGACAAACTGGACCTGTCGCAACTGCTGCAAGGCGAAACCAACACGGCGGCATCGCTGGATAACTATCTGCACTTCACCGTCAATGGCAGTGGCGCGTCGGTGGTGACCAGCATCGACGTCAGTGCATTGGCCGGCGCGGCGCCGAACCAGACCATCGATCTGGCAGGCGTCAACCTGGCCAGCCATTACGGGGTGACGCCGGGGGCGGGCGGGGTGATTACCGGGGCGGATACGGCGACCATCATCAACGGGATGCTCAATGATCATTCGTTGAAGGTGGATACCGTTTGATCTGAAATAAGATCGCCGCCTCCGGCAGCTCCTTACCTGGGTCGCGCAGACCCTGCAGGAACTGCCGAAGGCGGCGATCTGTTGATCTTGCTGGCCTCACATCGGCTCTGGCGGCCCGATCAGTCTTCCCATCACACCAAACACCCCCAGTTCCTTGATCGTTTCCAGTTCACCCCGGGTCTCGACCATCTCTGCAATCAACGGCAAATCGATGCTGTTGGTGGCCCTGAAGATTGCTTCGATGAACAGCCGTTTGTCTCGCTGCTCATCGATGTGCCTGATGTAGGCCCCATCGATTTTCAAGTAAGCCAGGCCAAGCTGCGTCAGGTTACCGATCTGGCTGAAGCTGCCGCCAAAATGCTGCAGGCCGATGCGGTAACCGGTGTTGAGCACACTGTGGCTCAGCCGTTGCAGTTCGTCCGCAGGGGGCAGTTGGCATTCGTCGATTTCCAGGGTCAGCAGCGGAGACAGGTCCGGCAGCGATTCGAGCATGTCGAGGATCAGTCGCAGTTGCACCGGGTCGCGCAGAGTACTGCCGGACAAGCTCAGTGCCAGTGGCCAACGGTTGGCGGCGAGATATTCGAGTGTGGCGTCGAGCATCGCCAGATCGAAGCGTGACGACCAGCCCAGTCGCTCGATCCACGGCAGAAAATGCCCGGCGGCAATCGCTTCGCCCTGCGGGTCGATCAGGCGCGCCAGGACTTTGTGGTGCAGCACCTGACTGGTGTCAGCGCATTGCACCACCGGCTGAAAATACAGTTGTAGTTTGCCTTCGGTCAGGGCGTCGTCGAGCCAGGTACGCCAGTCATGTTGAGGCTGATTCGGTACGGTCTCGTGGTGGCCCAGCATCACCCAGGGGCATTCGGGGCGTTGCCGGGCTTGAGTCAGTGCATGGTCCAGGCGCAGTAGCACGTCGCTGGCTGGCTCACCGGGGTGATAGGCGACAATTGCCAAGTGGGCGACGGGCGTGCAATCGCTGGCGCCTGTCAGGCGCAGGTTTTCCAGGGTGGTGCTGATCTCGGTCGCCAAACGCTCGGCGTCTTCGGTGTTCAGGCCCGGCATCAGCAGGCTGAATTCGCCGCCACGGTTGCGAGCCGCCAGCCAGGCCCGCCGCTCGGGCAATCGGGTCAAGCGCTTGAGCAATTCGCCCACCGCGCTGATCAATGCATCGGTGCGTTGCCCGCCACGACGTTGGTTGAGTCCCACCAGATCGTTGATCTGCAGCGTCAGCAAATGGCCGTCACTGTTTTGTTCATCGACCAGTAAATAATCGGCCAGTTGTTCATCCAGCAAACGACGATTGGCCAGCCCGGTCAGGCTGTCCTGATAGGACTCGCTTCGTAGTTTTTCACTGCGTTCGACTTCTTCGGCGAACAAGGCCTTGAGTTTCTCGACCATCTGGTTCATGGCCAACACCACGCGTTTCAATTCCGGGGTGCGTGGCAATTTCGGCAGGCTCAGGAACTCACGCTTGCTGATGGCTTCGGCCTGTTTGACCAAGGTGTCCAGCGGGCGAAATTGCCGACGCAACAGCCAGCCACCGAAGACCGCGCTGAGCAGTCCGCACACCATCAGCCAGATCAGGCTGCCGAGGGTACTGTCCCAGAGTTTGGCCAGGGCGAACTGCGGATTGCTTAATACTTCCACCCGCGCCGCTTGCTCCCAGCCGCGCATGATCAGCGCGTCGCCCCCCTGGACACGCAGGTTCACCAGGTTGACGAACCACCCCGGCACGCCCTCGATGCTCCCCGCAAAGTTGCGCTCTACCAGCACCTGCTGATTCTGGACATCGACAACGCGAATGCTACTGAAGTAGCCGCTGTCGAAAATCGAACTGACCATCAGCTCCATCATGGCTGGATCATCGATTTGTGCTGTGAGCGACAAACCCAATGCAGTGGCCGCGTCCTGGGCGTGGGAACGCAGTTGACCGAGCATCTGCTCGCGGGAGCTTTCAAGGCTGACAAAAAAACTGCCACTGAATGCCACCAGCAGGAACAGGCAGATGGCGAGAAACAATTGGTTGCGCAGTTTCATCGAACGCTCCTTGCTCTGGCCGTTAACCGTTGCCCACGGCGAACCCTTCGGCCTGCATCTTTTTCAGTACGTCTTGCCAGCGCGACAGTTTTTTCGAGTCGCTGCTGCGATTGCCGCCATTGGCACCGGGCAGGTACAGGCCTTCGGCATTGAAGGCATACACCGGCAACAAGTCTTTGCGTTGGGAAGCGGGGCGGATGTCACCGATCAGGTTATCCAGCACCAGCGGGTCGGCGGCAGGGTTGCTGTAGAAGGTCAGCACCATATGCGCCTGGTTCTGGGTCAGCGCCTTGACGTAGGTAATGCGCAGTTTCTCGCTGGGAATGCCGAGTTGGCGCAGGCTGAAATACTTCGCCAGTGCGTAGTCCTCGCAGTCGGCGGCGCCCTTGATAAGGGATTCGACCGGCGTGGCCCAGTAATCAGTCTGATGCCAGATGCGGCTGTCAGACTGAAAGCTCAGTTGTTGATTGAAGAAGCGATTGACCACATTGAGCTGTTCGCGCTCAGGCGCGTTGCGTTCGCCCTGGAGCATTTGACTCCAGGCCACGATACGTCCCTCTTCAACGCCGAGGGGGCCATAGCGCTGTTCGACGGTTTGCAGAATCTGCGCAAAATCCCAATAGGCCCAGGCACTGCTGAGCCCGATCAGTAGAAAAAACGCCAACAGCAGTCGTCCGCCGATCCGAAGTCGGAACGCTGGCCATCCTGGACTTCGCTGGCTGCGGGACATGTCCGGCTGCTCGTGTGCTGAGTGTTGAAGTCTAGGTGGTGTTTGCGACGAAGAGGGGCAGATCGTCGGACGAAGGTGTCACGCAGGACTGCCTGAGTGGCAAGGGACCCACGGAGGTTCAGGGTTTGTGCAGGGTTTTCTGGCGAAGGATATAGATCGTCACCAGCACCGCGCTGGTCAGCATGAAGCCGCGTGCCCATGGCAGCGGCACCAGATAGCAGGAGAACAGAATGCTTACCCACATCAGACCGATGGCGTAGACCTTGCCCTTGAGCGGAATGCCATTGCCATCGAGGTAGTCGCGAATCCAGGGCCCAAGGTGCCGGTGCTCCACCAGCCATCGATAAAATCGCGGCGAGCTGCGGGCGAAGCAGGCGGCCGCCAGCAGCAGGAAGGGCGTGGTGGGCAATACCGGCAGGAAAATCCCGATTACCCCCAGCGCTACGCTGAGCCAGCCGATGGCCAGCAGCACGTAGCGCAACATCAGGGGGCGGTTGCCTATGGGGGCGTCCATAGGCAGAACCTTAGTGGTGACGTGGCTTGAGGATCGCCGGTTTTTCGTCTGGCGCGTTGCACAGCAGGTACAGCGCGGTCAGGGCTTCCGGGATCTGCACGATCATGTCGTCCATCAGGTTGGCGTCGGCGGCGATGTCGGAGAACTCCGGTTGCTCGTCGAACAGGCCCGAACCGACCATGATCGGCAGCAGCATTTCGCTGACTTCATCTTCGGCGGTTTCGAACCAGGCTTCTTCGCGCAGGAATACACCTTCCATGAAACCGATGCACCAGCCGCGCAGATCGGAATCGTCCGGGTCTTCGCCCAGGTCCAGGTCGCACGGCAACTCGAACTCCTCATCGGAAGCCAGTTGACGGGCGATGTGGGCCTTGAGGGCCAGCAACGTCGATTCGATCGCTTCACGCTCGGTGTCGTCGGCGTAATGCGGCTCTTCGGCGAAGAGGGCGTCGATCCACTCACGATCCGGCACCACTTCGGAACAGATCGACAGGGCGGTGAGGTAGCCGTGGGCGGCCACGTAGTCCAGCGCCTCGTCATGCAGTTCATCGGCGTCGAGGAAGACTTGCAGGCGGGTTAGTTGCTCAGCGAAGGACATTAAAGGACTACCTTGGGGAATTAACAGATGCGGGAATTCTAGGCCTTCTTGAGCGCTCAGGCCAGCCGCGCGGCATATTTGCACCGCATTCCCTGTGGGAGGGAGCTTGCTCGCGATGAGGCCGTACCGTCCAACCCCATCGCTGCCTGATTCGCTGCTATCGCGAGCAAGCTGACTCCCACAGGATTTGTGCGCTGTTGGTGGAGTGTCTTATCAGCGGCGCCCTTTGCCGGACGGTGCTCGGGTATACTCGCGCGTTTTGTGATGCCCTGCTGGCGTCGCGGCTGAAATGTGAAGCGTCATGCAACGCGCACTTACGATTTGTCGGTGCGGTGCTGGTGGTTCTGGACCAGCCTTGCAGGGATGTTTCGGTGATTTTTGGAGTTTTTATGCTCGAACAGGCTCAACGCGTCCTCAAGGACATCTTCGGCTACGACAGTTTCCGTGGCCGTCAGGGTGCAATCATTGAGCGCGTGGCCAGCGGCGGCGATGCCCTGGTCCTGATGCCTACCGGTGGTGGCAAATCCTTGTGCTTCCAGGTGCCGGCGCTATTGCGCGATGGCCTGGCGGTCGTGGTGTCGCCGCTGATCGCCTTGATGGATGACCAGGTCGCGACCCTCGAAGAGCTGGGCGTGGCCGCCGCCGCGTTGAACTCCACCCTCAGTGCCGAGCAACAGCGCGACCTGGCGGCCCGCATCAAGCGCGGCGAAGTCAAAATGCTCTATCTCGCGCCCGAGCGGCTGGTCCAGCCGCGCATGCTGGCGTTCCTGCAAGGCTTGAACATTGCCCTGTTCGCCATTGACGAAGCGCACTGCGTGTCGCAATGGGGCCATGATTTCCGTCCGGAGTACCTGCAACTGGGCCAGTTGGCGGAAATGTTCCCCGACGTGCCGCGCATCGCCCTGACCGCCACCGCCGACAAACGCACCCGGGAAGAGATCGTCACTCGCCTGCACCTGCAGAACGCCGAGCGCTTCCTGTCGAGCTTCGACCGCCCGAACATCTTTTATCGCATCGTGCCCAAGGAACAGCCGCGCAAGCAGTTGCTGGCGTTCCTCGCCGAACGACGCAGCGATGCCGGCATCGTCTATTGCCTGTCGCGCAAAAAGGTCGAGGAAGTGGCGGCGTTCCTCAGTGAGCAAGGCTTCCCGGCGCTGCCGTACCACGCCGGACTGCCCAACGATTTGCGCGCCTATCACCAGAAGCGCTTCCTCAACGAGGAAGGCCTGATCATGGTCGCCACCGTGGCGTTTGGCATGGGTATCGACAAACCCAACGTACGTTTTGTCGCGCACCTCGATTTGCCGAAGTCCCTTGAGGCCTACTACCAGGAAACCGGTCGCGGTGGCCGTGACGGGCTGCCGGCAGATGCCTGGATGGCCTACGGCCTGCAAGACGTGGTGATGCTCAAGCAGATGCTGCAGAACTCCGAAGGCGACGAACGCCACAAGCGTCTGGAGCAACACAAGCTCGACGCCATGCTCTCGCTGTGCGAAGAAACCCGCTGCCGCCGCCAGACCCTGCTGGCCTATTTCGATGAAGACATGCCCGAGCCCTGCGGCCATTGCGACAACTGTGTCGACGGCGTGCAAACCTGGGACGCCACCGAGCCCGCCCGTCAGGCACTTTCCGCGATCTACCGCACCGGCCAGCGCTACGGTGTCGGGCATTTGGTGGATGTATTGTTGGGCAAGGACAATGAAAAGGTCCGCAGTTTCGGTCATCAACACCTGTCGGTTTTCGGTGTCGGCAAAGCGATGGCCGAAGGCGAATGGCGCTCGCTGTTTCGACAACTGGTGGCCCGTGGCCTGGCCGACATCGACCTCGAAGGCTACGGCGGCTTGCGCTTGAGCGACAGTTGCCGGCCGCTGCTCAAGGGTGAAGTGACCCTGGAGCTGCGCCGCGACCTCAAGGCGCAAACCACGACCAAAAGCAGCAAGAGCCAGGCGAGTCAACTGGTGCGCGGCGAAGAACGCGAACAGTGGGAAGCCCTGCGTGCCCTGCGCCGCAAACTCGCCGAAGAACACGGTGTGCCGCCTTACGTCATCTTCCCCGATTCCACCTTGCTGGAAATGCTTCGCAGCCAACCCACGTCCCTGGCGGAAATGGCCCGGGTCAGCGGCGTCGGCGCGCGCAAACTGGAGCGTTATGGCGAGGCCTTCCTCGAAGTGCTCGGCGGCCAGGTCGAGGCACCGAAGGCGGTGGCCGATGTGCGCCACGAATTGATCACCCTGGCACGCGCCGGCATGACGCCGCTGCAGATCGCCGGTCAGTTGCAATGTTCGGAAAAGAACGTCTACACCCTGCTGGCCGAGGCCATTGGCAATCAGCAGTTGTCGCTGGAACAGGCACTGGATTTGCCCGAGGACTTGATGGGCGAGGTTCAGGATGCCTTCCTCGACGGCGAAGGCGAGTTACCGCCGGTGTCGGAGATTTCAGCACTGTTTGCGGGCAGGGTGCCGGAAGGTGTTTTGTACTGTGTACGGGCCGCATTGCAGTCCGAATTCGAGATTTGAGTGGCCTGTCGGGCTGATTTAACGATTCACTAAAGATCAAGTCTTGCCTCAAGGCAAGGCTCATGCTTAGCTGACTAATAATTAGTATTTCTCTATTTCTGTCTAATCATGAGTGTTTTATGCCGTTAACCGATCAACACCGCTTTGGCATGCAACTGGCCCAGATGTCGCGGGGCTGGCGTGCCGAACTCGACCGCCGACTGGCCGGCCTCGGACTGTCCCAGGCGCGTTGGCTGGTGCTGCTGCACCTGGCGCGTTTCGATGAAGCCCCGACCCAACGTGAACTGGCGCAAAGTGTTGGCGTAGAAGGCCCCACCCTGGCCCGACTGCTCGATAGCCTGGAAAGTCAGGGCCTGGTGCAGCGTCAAGCGGTGCTGGAAGATCGTCGAGCCAAGAAAATCGTCCTCTGCGCCCCGGCGCTCCCCCTGATCGAACAAATTGAAACCATTGCCACGCAACTGCGCCACGAGCTGTTCGAAGGCGTCGATGAGGCGGATTTGGCGGTGTGCATGCGGGTGCACGGGCACATCCTGGCCAACCTTGAAAAATCTTGAGGCATAACCCCGCGCCAGACTTCTGAGATGCCGCGTTGAGCAGACTATAAGAACTACTGCGCAATATCGTGTTCGTACCGCAGGTGCGAACACGTGCAGGTTGGTTCTGGTTACCCAAGGGATGCTCATGCTTGAGAGTCGGCTTTTCGTTGTTCGGGGTTGCACCCGATTGTTGCTGGTCGGTGCCATTGTCATTTATTCGGGCTTGGCGTCAGCGCTGGGCCTCGGTGAGATTACCGTTCACTTGGCATTGAATCAGCCGTTGCGAGCCGACATTGCGCTGGTGGATGCCGCAGGCCTGCAGGAGGGTGAGCTGTCGGTCAGCCTGGCGACGGCGGACGAATTCAGCCGGGCCGGTGTCGAGCGAGGAATCTTTCTCAACGATCTGACGTTCACGCCGGTCCTGCGGGGCAACCGCAGCCTGATTCGGGTGACGTCGCGCAAACCGGTCAATGAACCTTTCCTCAATTTCCTGGTTCAGTTCAATCAGGCCAATGGCCGTGTGCTGCGCGAGTACACCCTGCTGATCGACCCTCCGGGATCACCTGCGATTGTGCCGGCGACGGATGAGCCGTTGGTCAGCCAAGCCTCTTCAGAATTTCCCGACGTGCAACCGGCCGTTGCGACAGTGCCGGAGCGCAAGGAACCCACCAGTGTCCCCGCCGCGCCGGCGATGGATCCCCTCGCCGAGCAATTGGCCGCCAGCGTTGTGCAAAACCAGCAGTTGCAGGCAACCATCGATGAGCTCAAGGCGAAGCTTCAGGCATCGGATGAACAGTTTGCCGCTGAGAAAAAGCAGGTGGCCGAGCTACAGGCCCGGTTGGCAGAAGTCCGGCAGGCGACAGCGAAGCCGATTGAACCGGAGGTGACGGCACCGGCTCCTGTCATTATTGAAAAGCCCGGAACGGACTGGCTATTGATGTGCGGGTTGCTGATGCTGGTGACGTTGCTTCTGCTGGCCTGGTTTATTCGGCGTCGCCGCCAGTCATTCCAGGCTGTCTCCGAACCCACTGGCAAGCAAGAACCGATGCTGAACCGATCTGAGGAACCATTGCTGCCAATGTCATTACTGAAGCCGGTTGCCACTCCCGCTGAAGAAACACCTGCAAGGGATGTACTTGAAGGGGGCGCCATGCCTGGCGACGAGTTCCAGTTGAACCTGAATGACCTGTCGATGGATGCTAACTGGGACTTGACTGCCCCGAGCGAAAACCCGCCACCCGCCGCGCTGCCATCGAGTGAGTGGTTACTGGCAAAGCCGGGGGTTGAATGGGACATCGAGCCTGTCCTCCAAACCGAGGACGACATCGTTCTCGACGAATTCGCAGAGCCCGGTCAGTTGTCCGGCCTTGAACCGCTGCACCTGGCACCGCCGCCAAACCGCTGAAACCGGCCGCGCGAATCCTGTACAGGTGTCATGTGTTGTAAGCTGGACCGCATTCAAACGTCAGTCTTTCTGCCTCAGGGAACCTGTCTTTCATGACCGCGCACAAACCGGAAATCGTCATCACCTATTGCACCCAATGTCAGTGGTTGTTGCGCGCTGCCTGGCTCGCCCAGGAACTGCTCAGCACTTTCGGTGACGATCTGGGAAAGGTGTCCCTGGTACCAGGCATGGGCGGGGTCTTTCATATTTTCTGTGACGACGTGCAGATCTGGGAGCGCAAGGTTGACGGTGGCTTTCCCGAGGCCAAGGTTCTGAAACAGCGGGTCCGCGATCAAATCGATCCAGACCGCGACCTCGGACACAACGACCGCACTCAGTGAGAGGCGGCCTCTGCGGCGACGGCTTTCTTACTCGATCCACCCGCAAGCCTGCTGGACACCACAATCGCGATGATGATCAGCGCACCGCCCAGCAACATGCGCAGGGTCGGGTTTTCATCGAATAACAGCCAGGCCACGGTGATGCCGTAAACCGGCTCCAGGGCAAAGACCACGGCGGCGGTACGCGCCTTGATCACGGCGAGACTGGCGACGAACAGACTGTGGGCGACCCCGGTGCAGAACACCCCGAGCAGGCCGATCCACAGCCAGTCGATGGCACGCACCTCGCTCAATTGCGGCGCCGCCACCGGCAACAGGCAAAGGGCGACCACCACGTTCTGACACAACGCTGCCTGCACCGGCGGAATGCGGCCGGAACTGACGCGATTGGTCAGCGACAGCAGGGCAAACAACAGACCTGAGGCCACTGCCCAGAGCAGGCCGGTGGTAGCGCCGCTGGCCAGATCGAACGCTGGCGTCACGAGTACCAGCCCGATACTGACCAGCACGACCAGCAGGATTTCATTGGCGCGGATGCGCTCGCGGAAAATCAGGCCTTCGAGGATGACCGTAAAGGCCGGGAAACTGGCAAAGCCCAGCGTTGCGATCGCCACGCCAGCCACTTTCACCGCAATGAAGAAACTCACCCAATGCCCGGCCAGCAACAGACCGCTGAGCAACAGTCGACGCCAATCCACGGCTTGAAGTTTTTGCCAGCGGTGCTGGCTGGCGAATCGCGCAAAGAATGCCAGCGCCAGTACTGCGAAGGCCGCACGGCCGAAAACGATGATGGCCGGCGAAGCCGCGGCGAGTTTGCCGAACACGCCGGTCAGGCCAAACATCAGTGCGCCGATATGCAGGGCGCCAAGGGCGGTTCGGGGAGTCATTACAGTCCTTGATAAGCATTGTGAGCCAGGCCATTTAACCGCGCCCGCTACCGTCGTGTCTGTCGCCAGACGCTCACAGTTTGTCGGCTGCCTCGCGTTGTCACAAGACTGACTTGCCGCTGTCATGGGCTATTAACCCACTCGGAGCAAGCTGGCAAAAACCAGTCCTGAGGGTTGCCCATGACCAGCGCCGAGCTCGCCAAACCCAGCCGTAAGCAACGTGTGCGCACCCTATGGATTTCCGACGTGCATTTGGGCACGCGCGATTGTCAGGCCGAGCACCTGTCGCAGTTTCTCAAGGGTTACCACGCAGACAAAATCTATCTGGTGGGCGATATCATCGACGGCTGGAAACTGCGCGGCGGCATGTACTGGCCGCAGGCGCACACCAATGTGATCCGGCGCTTGCTGACGATGGCCAAGCGCGGTACCGAGGTGATCTACGTCACCGGCAACCATGATGAGTTCCTGCGCCGCTATTCAAAGCTGATTCTGGGCAACATCCAGCTGGTGGACGAAGCGGTGCACGTGACCGCTGACGGCCGGCACCTGCTGGTGATCCACGGTGACCAGTTTGACGTGATCACCCGCTATCACCGCTGGCTGGCGTTTCTTGGCGACTCGGCCTACGAATTCACCCTGACCCTCAACCGTTGGCTCAACCATTGGCGTGCCCGTTATGGCTATGGCTACTGGTCGCTGTCGGCGTACCTCAAGCACAAGGTGAAAACCGCCGTCAGCTTCATCAGCGATTTTGAAGAAGCCATTGCCCATGAGTGTGCCAAACGCGAGCTGCATGGCGTGGTATGCGGGCACATTCACCATGCCGAGATTCGCAAGGTCGGTGAGGTTGACTACCTCAATTGCGGGGACTGGGTGGAGTCGTGCACAGCGTTGATCGAGCATTGGGATGGCACGATCGAGTTGTATCGCCTGGCCGATGCCCAGGCGCGGGAGGCGCAGTTGAAGACGTTGAAAGTGGCCGAGCCGGCGTGAACATCGCGCTGATAGTACTGGCCTCATCGCGAGCAGGCTCGCTCCCACAATTGGATTGATTTTCCTGAAAGAACGCGGTCACCTGTGGGAGCGAGCCTGCTCACGATGGACCGTGCGGCGGTCTCCCGAGGTCTTTCAGGCGGGTGAATATTCTTCCATCGCCGCCTTGTAGATCGAGTGCTTGGGCTGCGCAAACAAGCGCGCCATCATCGGTTCAAAGAAGCTCAGCGGCAGCGTGTCATACGCTGGATCAAACGCCGCGGCATCGTACCTGGCGCAGAACTCGATCGTCGCCTGGTATTGCGGGTGGTCGCTGAATTGCTCACGCAGGTGCCGGTCCATGCCCAGGTGATGGAAGAAGTAGTAACCCTGGAAAATCCCGTGCTTCTCCACCATCCACAAATTCTCGCCGCTGACGAACGGCTTGAGGATGGCGGCTGCGATGTCCGGGTGATTGTAGGAGCCCAGGGTGTCGCCGATGTCGTGGAGCAGGGCGCAGACCACGTACTCTTCATCCCGGCCGTCGCGCCAGGCGCGGGTGGCGGTTTGCAGCGAGTGGGTCAGGCGGTCCACCGGAAAGCCGCCAAAATCACCCTCCAACAACTTCAGGTGCGCCGCGATTCGTGTTGGTAATTGGCGGGCATAGGCACTGAAGTCGGCAGCAATGATCGCCCAGTCTTCCTGGGTGCCGTCCTTCATGTGGGTGAAACGGGCATTGGCATTCATCGGCAATCCTCTTGTCCTCTAGAACGGCACGCGTCCCAGAATCATGTCGCGATACATCACGAAATCGCCGAGCAGGCTGTAGAAGGGATGCTGGAAGGTTGCCGGGCGATTCCTTTCGAAGAAAAAATGCCCGACCCAGGCGAAGCTGTAACCGGCCAGCGGCAAAGCCCACAACAGCATCCAGGCGCCCCGACCGATGGTCAACGCCAGAATGAAAATAACCAAAGTCGTGCCGATGAAGTGCATTCGTCGGCAAGTACTGTTGCTGTGTTCGCTGAGGTAATACGGGTAAAACTCAGCGAAGCTGTTGAATCGTTTGACGTTTTCCACGACTGCGATCTCTGTGGTTATTGTTCTGACTGCAAGTTGTTCTGCGGGTAGCTTATTTAAGTCTAGAGTGATCAAAGGCATCAGCCAGTGACAATAGGCGCCACTTTAGTATCCTTGGGAAATTGGCCGTGACCGGCGGCTCATCATGTAAGAACCCGACATGAGCGAACGAACGACTTCTGCAAGCTGGGCGATGGGGATTGTCAAAGCACTGGAAATGGACGGCCTGGATTGCCGGGTTCTGTTCAAACAGCTGGGGCTCGACTTCGAGGCACTGGATGATCCGGATGCGCGGTTCCCGCAGGACTCCATGACACGACTTTGGCAGCGCGCGGTTGAGCTGTCCGGCAACCCGGCGATTGGCCTGAACATGGGCAAGGTGGTGCGGCCTGCGCAGTTTCATGTAACCGGTTACGCCTTGATGTCCAGTCAGACCCTGGCCGAAGGCTTCAAGCGCCTGGTGCGTTACCAGCGAATCATCGCTGAAAGCGCCGACCTGAGTTTCCGACTGCTGGATGAGGGGTATGCGCTGATCCTGACGGTCCACGGCGACCATTTACCACCCACCCGCCAAAGCGCCGAAGCTTCACTGGCCTGCGCTCTGGCGCTGTGCGGCTGGCTGACCGGACGCACGCTGCACCCGCGCAAGGTGCTGGTCCAGGGCGATCAACCGGCGAATCTCGAACCCTACAAACAAGCCTTTCATGCGCCGCTGGTGTTCAACGCGCCTTACGATGCGCTGATTTTCGAGCGATCGGACATGGAAGCACCGCTGCCGACGGCTAACGAGGCCATGGCGCTGCTGCATGACCGCTTTGCCGGCGAATACCTGGCCCGATTTTCCGAGAGTCGCGTGACCCACAAGGCGCGGCAGGTGTTGTGCCGCTTGCTGCCACAGGGCGAACCCAAGCGCGACGCCGTGGCGCAAACGCTGCACCTGTCGCAACGTACTTTGCAGAGACGCTTGCAGGAAGAGGGCACGAGTTTTCAAACGTTGCTCGACGACACCCGGCGTGAACTGGCCGAGCAGTATCTGGCACAGCCGACCATGACCTTGCTGGAAATTGCCTACCTGCTGGGGTTCGCTGATCCGAGCAACTTCTTCCGCGCCTTCCGGCGCTGGTTCGATGCCACCCCCGGCGAGTACCGGGCGCGGCTGATGGAAGTGCCGCCGGTCAGTGACGCCAGAACGCCGGAATACACAGAACAAACACCGTAATGATCTCGAGTCGGCCCAAGAGCATGCCGAACGAGAGAATCCATTTGGCGGCGTCTGGCAAAGAGGCGAAGTTGCCGGCCGGGCCGATGGTTTCACCCAGGCCGGGGCCGACGCCGGACACGGTGCTGGCGGCACCGGTGAGGGCGGTCATCCAGTCGACCCCGAGCAGCGACAGCAACAGCGCGATCACGCAGATGGTGATGGCGAAGAAGAACGAAAAGGTCAGAATCGACCGTACGATTTCTTCATCGAGTCGGTGACCGTTGTACTTCTGCTTGATCACCGCGCGCGGGTGAATCAACTGGTTAAGGTTGGACTTGAGCAGGATGTAGGCCACCTGGAAACGGAAAATCTTGATCCCGCCGGCCGTCGAGCCGGAACAACCGCCGACAAAGCCCAGATAGAAGAACAGCATCAGCGAGAAATTACCCCACAGGCTGTAGTCTCCCAGTGCGAAACCAGTGGTCGTCACCACCGACGTCACGTTCAGCGCTACGTGCCGCAGCGCTTCCAGCCAATGCAGTTTGGTGGTCCACCAGTACCAGGTGCCGAGCACCAGCCAGGTCACCAGCAACATGCCGAGCAGGCCTTGAACCTGTTGATCCTTGATCAGCGCCCGCCGATTGCCGCGCAGGGTCGCTACATACAGGGTGAACGGCAGGCTGCCGAGAATCATGATGACGATCGCCACCCAGTGCACCGCCGGCTGCGTCCATTTGGCCAGGGACTGGTCGGAGGTGGAGAACCCACCGGTGGAAATTGCCGACATCGCGTGGTTGATTGCATCGAACAGGCTCATCCCGGCCCACCAGAACGCCAGGCTGCCGACAATGGTGATGCCGACGTAGGCGGCGACGATCAAGCGCGCCACCATGTGCGAACGGGGCATGACTTTTTCGGATCGGTCCGATGACTCGGTCTGAAACAGGCGCATGCCACCGATGCGCAGCAGCGGCAGAATCGCCACCGCCATGCCGATGAAACCGATGCCGCCGAGCCAGTGCAACAACGAGCGCCACATCAGAATGCCGGGGGACATGGTGTCCAGGCCACTGAGCACCGTCGAGCCGGTGGCGGTGATGCCCGACATGCTTTCGAAGAACGAGTCGGTGTAGCTGATGTGCTGGGTCAGCAGAAACGGCAGTGCGGCGAAGATGCACACCACCAGCCAGCTGCTGACTGTCAGCAGGTACATGTCCCTGGGACGCAGGTGTATGTGTTCGGGACGTCCGGGAATCACCAGGGCCAGGCCGGCGACAAAGGTGATCATGCTGGCCCAGAGGAACGACGGCAGGTCACTGGTGCGGTCGAAGATCACCAGCGTGGCCATGGGGATGACCATGGAAATGGCCAGGGTTATCAGGAAGATGCCGATGATGAAACCAATGATCCGTAAGGTCGGCAACGCCATGAGGTCCGCTCGGCTGATAGGGGAAAGGGCGCCATTCTACCTGCGGTGCGGGGCATGTAAACCGGCACTCCGGCGGTAGATACCGCTAGAATGGCCGCACACATTTTTCAGGAGGTGGCCGATGCAGGCTCTCGACGTATTGCTCAACCGTGTTTCCGTCCCACGTCTGGTCGAGCCGGCCCCCACCGCCGAGCAGCGCGAAGCGCTGTTTGCCGCGGCCATGCGTGCACCCGATCACGGTCATTTGCAGCCTTGGCGGTTCCTGACGGTCGAAGGTGCTGCGCGCGAGCAAATGGGTGAGCTGCTGGCAGAGGCGGCGAAGCTGCAGGATGGCGACGTCAGCGAGGCGGTCATCGACAAGGCGCGCAACGGTCCGCTGCGGGCACCGCTGGTGGTCGTGGTGATTGCACGCTTGCAGGATCACATCAAGTATCCGAAGTCCGAGCAGTTGCTGGCGGCTGGCTGCGCGGCCCACGGGATTTTGCTGGCGGCCTATGCGCAGGGCATTGGCGCGGTGTGGCGCACCGGCGACCTGGCCTATTCGGAGCATGTGGCCAAGGGCCTGGGGCTGGCTGAAGGGGAAGAGGTGATTGCGTTTCTGTACCTGGGCACGCCGCAGAAAGAACCGCGCGTTGCGGAGAAAGTCGACCTGACTGAATTCGTCAGTGCCTGGCCCGGTAAAGCGTGACGACCTCGATCAAAGGTGGGAACGAGCCTGCTCGCGATAGCGGTGTTTCAGTCACATTGATTGTGAATGTACTGCCGCTTTTGCGAGCAGGCTCGCTTCCACAGGGGGTCAGGGTTGAACCACTGCGCCGGGGACGAGCGGCAATTCCAGACTCGCGATAAACCCGCCTTCCGGGTGATTGGCCAGCACCAGACTGCCGCCATGTCTCTCCGCTGCCCGTCGTGCAATGGCTAAACCCAAACCATGGCCTGCCGCCGTCTGGCCCGGTGCGCGGTAGAACGGCTCGCCGAGTTGATGCAGGTGTTCGGCGTCGACGCCAGGCCCATGATCGCGCACGGTCACCATGATCCGTTCACCCTGACGCAATGCCAGCATTTCGATCGGTTGCCCGCCCACCGGGTTGAAGCGTTGGGCGTTGCGCAGCAGGTTGTCCACGGCGCGCTCAATCATGGTCGGCCAGCCTTTGAGGTTCAGTTGCGACTCGGCCTCCAGTCGTACGCTTTGCTCCGGTGATGCCAATTGCGCATCCCGTTGCAACGTTGTGAGCAAGGCATTGAGATCGACCTCTTCAGCGCTGGCGTTATCGGCATCGACCCGTGCCAGTACCAGAATTTCGCTGATCAGCGCTTCGAGTCGGTCGCATTCGCGAGTCAGTCGCGGCCAGAGCTTCTGCCGTTCTTCCGGTGTCGCCCGTTCGGCCAAGGCCAGGGCAATGCGCAGCCGTGCGAGGGGAGAACGCAGTTCGTGGGATACATCGCGCAGCAACTGTCGCTGGCTGCCGATCAGGCTTTGCAAGCGTGCACCCATGCGGTTGAAATCAGTGGCCAGTACGCCAAACTCATCGCGACGGTTGGCCAGTTTGACCAGGCTGTTTTGTTGGTAAGTGGTTTGCCCCAGATCATGCACGGCACCGCGCAAACGGCTGAGGGGGCGGGTGATGGAAAGGGTGACGAACAAGCTGAACAGGGTCAGCACCACCAGGGCGATCCCCAGTGCGCTCAGCGGCCAGAGCAGGCTTTCGCGGTGCCAGGCGTCCAGTTCCGGGTGTGGAATACGATAAATCAGCAGGTAGGTGTCACCGGTTTTTTCGCTGGTGTATTCCGCGGTCAGACGGCGCCATGGCAGGCGTCGGTCATCATTGTTCTGGCGTGCTTCGAAGGCCGCCGCGCGACGGGGGAAGGTGCCGCGTACCACTGGATCGCCGCTTTCGTTGAGCACTTGGACGTCGATGTGGTACTGGCGTTTGCGCTGTTCGAGAATGTCCTGGGCGGCGTCCTCGCCCTGGCTCTCATAGGTTTGCGTCCACTCTTGGGCCAGGGTGTTGAGGCCAGGATGGCGACTGAGAATCCACGCGTCCTGATTGAGCATGTGCCCCAGCAGAATGGAGAGTCCTGCAACCAAAGCGATCGCCAGCCAGAAGCTGGCCAGAATACGCCAGAACAATGAGCGCACAGAAAATCCTCGAACTGACACAAACCTGTGTGGGAGCGAGCCTGCTCGCGATAGCGTCGGCACATTCAACATCAACGTGACTGAAAGAACGCTAATCGTGAGCAGGCTCGCTCCCACATTTTCAAAAGCAGCAGACCCAACGGGGTGAGCCATTGGGTCCGGGGGTTAACGCATTATTGCGCTTTTTGCGGTTGTTGCGCTTTCCAGGCCTGGAATTCGGCCCATTCGGCGCGGCGCTCAGCCTGTTGCTTCTGGATCTCGTCGAATTTCTTCTGTTGATCCGGCTTCAGCAGGGCGCGGACGTCGGCTTCGGCTTTCTTGTGGTTGGCGGCCATTTCGTCTTTCATCGCCTTCTGGTCGGCTGGCGAGAGTTTTTCCAGGTACTTCTCGACCAGTTGCTTACGCTCGTGCATCTGCTCGCCCATGATCTTGCGGATCTGGTCGCGCTGTTCGCGGCTCAGGTCCAGTTGGCTGTACGGGCCTTTGCCGTGCATGCCGTGCATCTGACCGCCGTGGCGCGAACCGTCCATTGGCCCACCCATCGGGCCGGTGCCTTCAGGCATGGCCATGGCAACGGTCGGCAGGGCGGCGGCGAACATCAGAGCGATAAGGGTCTTGCGCATGGTGAATCTCCTTGTCTCGTTCCCGGTACGTTCCGGATGAGTACAGATTACGGAGATCAAGGTCAGCGGCGGTCAGTGGAGCGTAAAGCTTGGGTAAAGATGGTTTTGCGCCGACCTGACATAACGCCATGTGGGGCGTCGGTCTGTGGCCAGGGAGCAAGCTCCCTCGCCATAGGTTGCAGTCGGCCAGCTCTTTCTCGGTTTACAGGCTGTAGTAGTAACCGCGGCTACGCAGGGCGACGATGCGCGGACGGCCATCGGGGTGTGGGCCGATCTTCTTGCGCAGGTTGCTGACGTGCATGTCCAGGCTGCGGTCATACAGGGTCAGTTTGCGGCCAAGGGCGATTTGCGCCAGTTCCTGTTTGTCCAGTGGCTCGCCGGGTTGCTTGAGCAGGGCTTCCAGCAAGCGGCTCTCGGAGACGGTGAGGGTGAATTCCTGTTCGTCGATACTGACCACGCCACGCACCGGGCTGAAACACAGGTCGCCCAGTTCCAGTTGGCTGGAAACGGCGGCCGGGTGGCTGCGGCGTAGCACCGCTCGCAGGCGCGCGGTCAGTTCCCGAGGGTCGCAAGGTTTGGCCAGATAATCGTCGGCGCCCAGCTCCAGACCAAGGATGCGGTCCAGCGGTTCACCACGGGCCGACAGCATCAGCACCGGCAAGTCCGGGTGATCGCTGCGCAGCTGCTTGAGCAGTTCCAGGCCGCTGCCGTCCGGCAACATCACATCCAGCACGACGGCTGCCGGGGACGTTTCGGCCAGTGCACGACGGGCGCTCTGACCATCGTGACAGGCACGGACCTGAAAGCCTTCCTGGCTCAGCCAACTGCTCAGGAGCTCGCACAGCTCCTGGTCATCATCAATAAGTAACAGCTCGCTCATGACTCACTCAATTTAGCCATTGTCGACGTTTTCGACTTGCACCACTGGCGAAGATACCGCAGAGCAGGGCCAATAGCGCAACTCCTGCGCCAATGACGAACCATTGTTGCTGGTCGGTCAGCAAGCGCGGCAGAGGGCTGCTGGCCTGGGCCTCCTTGAGTTGCAGCTTCAAGCGCTGGTTCTCCTGGCGCAAACGGGCCAGCACAGGGCTTTCGCGTTCGCCATCGGCATTCTGCAATTGTTTGCTCAATTCTTCCCGTTGCCGTTCGCTCTCTTTCAAGCGCTGCTGCAACTCGGTGATCTGGCTGCCGGCGCTCAGGGACAGCGGCGTCGAACTACCGCCGCTGGCGCTTTCTTCACCGTGGGCGGGGACCACGATCGATAACGTGACCAACATCAGACACAACGGACCCTTGCGCATCGCGACTCCTGGTTCCAATACGAGTATTGGGCAGTTTGTCGGCCGGCAAACGGGAATAATGAGCGATTGAGAGCGCGATGAACCGATAAGGTTCATCGCGAGAGGGGGAATTACGGCAGGACTTGCTTGAACGGCTTGACCGAAACGTTGGCGTAGACGCCCGCAGCGATGTACGGATCGGCGTCGGCCCAGGCCTGGGCGGCGCTCAGGGAGTCGAATTCGGCAACGATCAGACTGCCGGTGAAACCCGCCGCGCCCGGATCATTGCTGTCGACAGCCGGATGCGGGCCGGCCAATACGATGCGACCTTCGCCCTTGAGCACTTGCAGGCGCTCAAGGTGCGCAGGCCGGGCGGCCAGGCGGGCTTCCAGGGAGTTGGCGACGTCTGTGGCAATGATTGCGTAAAGCATGTCAGTCCTCGGTTTTTGGCGTAGTGGTATCGGCGTCGTGCAGGTGGCGGGACAGGTAGATGCCCTGGCCGACCAGGAACAGCAGCGTCATGCCCAGGCTGCCGAAGACCTTGAAGTCGACCCAGTAGCTCTGGAAGGTGAACGCGACAAACAGGTTGGCGGCACCGCAAAACAGGAAAAACACGATCCAGGCGATGTTCAGGCGCGTCCAGACCGGTTCCGGCAGGGTCAGCGCGTGGCCCATGATGCGTTTGATCAGCAATTGATCACCGACGAAATGGCTGCCGATGAACGCGAGGGCGAACAGCCAGTTGACCACCGGGGCTTTCCATTTCAGGAACGTCTCGCTGTGGAAGGCCAGGGTCAGGCTGCCGAAGACCAGGCAGGCAATGAGGGTCAGCCACTGGCTCTTTTCCAGCTTGCGCTGTTTGATGAATAGCGTGCCGTAGACCACCAGGGAGCTGATGATGAGCATCGCGGTGGCGCTGTAGATACCGCCTACAGTGACCTCGTGGCCGGCAATGTCGACGACCCGTGGATCGATCTTGAAGACGATGAAAAACAGCAGGAGCGGGATGAAATCGATGAATTGTTTCACAGTGGCAGCCAGAAGCAGGATGTGGCGGCATAATAACAAACATATGGGCGCGCGATAGCGCCAGCTGATTTGAGGTTACAAAGCCCCGTGAATGTTGATTTGCATTGCCATAGCACGGCCTCCGATGGCGCCCTGGCGCCTGCGGTTCTGGTTGCGCGTGCGTTCGAGAAAGGCGTGCGAGTCCTGGCCTTGACCGATCACGACACCCTGGAGGGCCTTGATGAGGCGCGCGACGCGGCGAGCGCGCTGGGGATGCAACTGGTCAACGGCGTTGAGTTGTCTTGCACCTGGGGTGGCGCGACCATTCATGTGCTGGGTTACGGTTTTGACGTGAATGCCGCGCCGCTGGTCGAAGCCATTGCCCGATTGCGCGATGGCCGCTGGCTGCGTTCGGAGGAGATCAGTCGAAAACTGGCGCTCAAAGGCATGCCGGGCGCGCTGGAAGGCGCACGGGAGATCCAGCAGGAGTTGGGTGACAGCGGCAACGCGCCGGCCCGCCCGCACTTTGCCGACTGGATGGTACGCGAAGGTTTCGTCAAGGATCGTGCCGAAGCGTTCCGCAAATGGCTGGGCGCCGGCAAGCTGGGCGACGTCAAGCAACATTGGCCGACCCTGGAAGAGACCGTCGAAACCCTGCGCGCGGCCAAGGCCTGGGTCAGTCTGGCGCACCCATGGCACTATGATTTCACTCGCAGCAAGCGTCGCCGCCTGATTGCCGACTATATTCAAGCAGGGGGCCACGCGATTGAAGTGGTCAATGGTCATCAGCCCGCCGAGCAAGTGGGCAGCCTGGCCATTCTCGCCCGGGAGTTTGGTCTGCTGGTCAGCGCCGGCAGTGATTTTCATGGCCCTGGAGGCTGGTCAGAGATCGGTGAGTACCGCCCGGTCCCGGAGGATCTGCCACCACTTTGGTGTCGATTCAAACATGACCCAATTATTGCCGCCGTCTGAACAGGTAGAGAATGTGAGTCAATTTTTCCAGATTCATCCGGAAAACCCGCAAGCGCGCCTGATCAAACAGGCGGTCGAAATCATCCGCAAAGGCGGGGTGGTGATTTATCCCACAGACTCGGCTTACGCCATTGGTTGCCAGATCGGCGACAAGACCGCCGTGGAACGCGTGCGGCGTTTGCGTGGGCTGGATGACAAGCACAACTTCGCGCTGATTTGCAGCGATCTGTCGCAATTGGGGTTGTTTGCCAAGATCGACACCGGCCTTTTCCGCCTGCTCAAGGCCCATCTGCCGGGCCCGTACACCTTCATTCTCAACGCCACCCGTGAAGTGCCACGTCTGCTGTTGCACCCGAAAAAACGCACCATCGGCCTGCGGGTGCCCAGCCATCCGATTGCCTTGGCGCTGCTCGAAGAGCTCGGCGAGCCGCTGATGAGCGTGACCCTGATACTGCCCGGCGAAACCGACCCGATGACCGATCCCTATGAAATGCGCCAGGTGCTTGAGCATCAGGTTGACCTGATCATCGACGGCGGTTTCGGCGGGGTCAAGGCGTCCACCGTGATCAACCTCGCCGACGGCGAGCCGGAAGTGATCCGCGTCGGTTGCGGCGATCCCGCGCCGTTCATGGCCGAAGCCTAGATGTCTGCAGTAGAACCCGTCGACAGTCAGGCCGGAGCCCAGCAAGAGCTGCCCTTCGCGATGGTGTACGGCCAGGCGGTCATGGAGATGCCGCTGGACCTGTACATCCCGCCGGATGCGCTCGAAGTCTTTCTCGAAGCCTTCGAAGGCCCGCTGGATCTGCTGCTGTACCTGATCCGCAAACAGAACATCAACATCCTCGACATTCCGGTGGCGGAAATCACCCGCCAGTACATGGGCTACGTCGAGTTGATGCAGTCGGTGCGCCTGGAGCTGGCCGCCGAATACCTGGTGATGGCCGCGATGCTGGCCGAGATCAAGTCGCGGATGCTGTTGCCCAGGGCCGAAACCGTCGAAGACGAGGAAGATGACCCGCGCGCCGAACTGATCCGCCGCTTGCAAGAGTACGAGCGCTTCAAGGCCGCTGCCGAAGGCATCGACGGGCTGAGTCGCGTCGGTCGCGATGTGCTGGTGCCCAAGCTCGACGCCCCGGAAGCCCGGGCGCGCAAGCTGCTGCCGGACGTGCGGTTGTCGGAACTGCTGCTGTCCATGGCCGAAGTGCTGCGTCGCGGCGACATGTTTGAAAGCCACCAGGTCAGCCGCGAGGCGCTGTCCACCCGCGAACGCATGAGCGATGTGCTGGAACGGCTCAAGGGCGGCGGGTTTGTGCCGTTCGTCGAGCTGTTCACCGCCGAAGAAGGGCGTCTGGGAGTGGTAGTGACTTTTATGGCGATCCTCGAGCTGGTCAAGGAATCCTTGGTCGAGCTGGTGCAGAATGAGCCGTTCGCAGCGATCCATGTGCGAGCCCGAGCCGAATAACGAGTTGAATCATGAACCTGAGTGAACCCCGCGAGCTGGCACCTTTGCTCGAAGCCTTTCTGTTGGCCTCGGGAAAACCGCAATCCCTGGAGCGCCTGTACGAACTCTTCGAAGAGGGCGAACGGCCTGAGCCACCGGTTTTCAAGAAAGCGCTGACGATACTCGCCAAGTCTTGCGATGGCCGCGCCTTCGAACTGAAGGAAGTTGCGTCCGGTTATCGCCTGCAAATCCGCGAAAAGTTCTCGCCGTGGGTCGGTCGTTTGTGGGAAGAACGCCCGCAGCGCTATTCCCGCGCCATGCTCGAAACCATCGCTCTGATCGCCTATCGCCAGCCGATCACCCGTGGCGAGATCGAAGACGTACGGGGTGTGGCGGTCAACAGTCAGATCGTAAAAACACTGATGGAGCGTGAGTGGATCCGCATCGTCGGATACCGCGACGTGCCGGGCAAACCGGCGATGTTCGCCACCACCAAGGCGTTTCTCGATCACTTCAACCTGAAGAACCTAGACGACCTGCCGCCGCTGGCCGAGCTGCGCGAACTGGAGCCCGATCCGGTGCTCGATTTCGACGACGCGCCAGTGCCTGCCGGTCTGCAAGAATTGGCGGACGCCAGCGCCGAGCCGGAAGAGCCCAAGGAAGAAACCAGTTTCCATACGCTGTTGCTGGAACTGGACAGCATGGAGGAGGGGATCAAGACCGATTTCGATGATTTGTTGCGCGATGGCGAGGCATCCGTGACTGATCCGGAGTTCGCTGATGTTCAGCCGGGCACCGAAGTCGCGCAGATCGAGCCGGAGCCCGACCTTGAAGTCGAGCCCGAACCCGACATCGAGCCGGAGCAGGAAGACGACATTCTTGGTGTCGCCGAAGCCCGGGAAAAACTGCTGGCGGCGGTCGCTGCCCTGGAACAGCCGAAACCCGAGCTCAGCGATGAAGAGGCCGAAGCACTGGCTTTAGCCGAAGCCATCGAAGCCGAACGCCGCGAATTCGAAGACTGACCGCAATCCTGTAACCACCCAATCCCCCTGTGGGAGCGGGCTTTGGTAAAACATCACCCAATCACCGGTCGGCGGAAAAGCCATTAAGCTTTGGCGGATCAACTAGTCTCTGATGCGCAAACGCCCTGATGAGCGTATGATTCGCGACCCTTCGGCGATCCCTTCGCCCAGGTACACAGATTTGCAACGTTCCAGGCCACGCCTGGACAGACCACACCGGGAGGTGCCCAGATGAGTATCAACGACCAGAAAGACGACCAGGAAATCGGCCCAGCAGGCGAAAAACTGCAAAAGGTCCTCGCCCGTATCGGCGTCGGCTCGCGCCGTGACGTGGAAGCCTGGATCAGCCACGGCCGCATCAAGGTCAATGGCAAAGACGCCACCCTTGGCCAGCGTGTCGACATGCACGACGCCATTACCATCGATGGCAAGGTGATCAAGCGCGAAGAAGCCGCCGAGTCGGTACGCCGCGTGATCATGTACAACAAACCCGACGGGGAGATCTGCACCCGTGTCGATCCGGAAGGTCGTCCGACCGTGTTCGACAAGCTGCCGCGTCCGAAAGAAGGGCGCTGGATCAATATCGGTCGCCTGGACATCAACACCACGGGTTTGCTGATGTTCACCACCGACGGTGAACTGGCCAACCGCCTGATGCATCCGTCCTACGAGATGGACCGCGAATACGCCGTGCGTGTACGTGGCGAAGTCGATGACGAGATGATCGAGCGCCTGAAAGCGGGCGTTGTGCTCGAAGACGGCCCGGCGCGTTTCACCGATATCCAGCAGGCTCCGGGTGGCGAAGGTTTCAACCACTGGTACCACTGCGTGGTGATGGAAGGTCGCAACCGCGAAGTCCGTCGTCTGTGGGAGTCCCAGGGGCTGGTGGTCAGCCGTCTGAAGCGCGTGCGTTTTGGTCCGGTGTTCCTCAACTCCGACCTGCCGATGGGACGCTGGCGCGAAATGAGCCAGTACGAAGTCGACATTCTCAGTGCCGAAGTTGGCTTGACCCCAGTGGCCATGCCGCAACTGAATGCCAAGAGCAAAGACAAGCTTGAGCGCATGCAGCGCAAATCGTCGCGTCCGATGGCCAAGACCGAGCGTGTACGTACCTTGCGTCCGGCGGCTGGTGCGCCGGCCGCGCCACGCGAAAGCCGCGAGCCGCAGATCGAAGGCGAGCGTCCGGGTCGCAAGCCTGCTGCGCGTCAGGACGGTGAGCGCGGTCCACGTTCGCCACGTCCGGCCAATGGCCGCACCGAGCGCGGCGAAGGTCGTGGTACGCCAGTCGCCGATCGTCCGGCCGACACAAAGCGCCCGGCCAAACCGGCGCCGAAGCGTCCGGGGATCAAGCTGGTCGAGGGTGACAAGCCTTCCGGCAAGCGTCGCGGCGCACCGGCCGGTTCGGGCCAGCGTCCGGGGTTTGGTCGTCGCAAGCCGGAGTGATCGGTAAGCGCTTCATAAAAAAACGCCAACCCTTGGGTTGGCGTTTTTTTTTTGCGCCTGGTTTTAGCAGTGTGTTGATTTTGGGTGCCTCTTCGCTGGCAGGCCAGCTCCCACAGGGTTATTGGGTGTAGCTGAAATTGAGCAGTGCCAGAGATCAGTGTGGGAGCGGGCTTGCCCGCGAAGGCGTCAGGCGCAACGCCGCCATACTGGAAATGGAAATCCGTCGTTACACTCTGTAAAGAAAATCTGACGGAATCCACGGATTATCCCCGTGAAATCCTCACTCTTCTGAGGCTGTAAGAAAATTCTTCCACTTCACTACCCGTTCAGTCTCCATCGAGGGCTCTAACCCGCTTGTTTGAACGCCTCATGCAGGGTGTTATGCGCGCCATGCCTGTCGTGCAGGTGCATAACAAGAAGGAGGCGCAATGAACGCCGCAATCCGTTTTCACCTCTCTGCATGGGACGAGTTTTCTGCCGTCCCCGTCAATGATCCGCAAGGGTCTGAGCCCTTTTTTGCAGCCGCCCGAGCCATTCGGGGTGGACACAGGCAATCCCGGCAACCGACACGCTGATTCAGCGGCGTCTGGCAGCAGGGGGTTAGCGGTGTACAATGCGCCGCGTTTTACCTGTGACCTCCTGCGCACCTGCGCAAACCTCGAGGCTATCCGCCTTGTTCACTCCGCCGCGTCACGAGCGCGTCGGGTTCGATTTCGTCACAGATAAAAACAAACAGGTGACGCATGACCGTTGTAAATACGCTGAACTCCTGGTGCCTGCGCTGGGGTTTGATCGGTGCCGCTTAACGTCTTTCCTGAGCAGCAACGTCGACTGAACATCATCAAACCTTGCGTGAGACCCTTTTCATGAGTGGACAAAACTCGCATTCAGGCGAGCTGAAACGCGGCCTGAAAAATCGCCACATCCAACTGATTGCCCTCGGTGGCGCGATTGGTACCGGTTTGTTCCTCGGCTCGGCCGGGGTACTGAAATCCGCCGGTCCGTCGATGATCCTTGGCTACGCCATTTGCGGCTTCATTGCCTTCATGATCATGCGCCAACTGGGCGAAATGATCGTTGAAGAGCCTGTGGCCGGTTCTTTCAGCCACTTCGCACACAAGTACTGGGGCGGTTTCGCCGGCTTCCTGTCGGGCTGGAACTGCTGGATCCTGTACATTCTGGTGGGCATGTCGGAGCTGACCGCCGTTGGCAAATACATTCACTACTGGGCGCCGCACATCCCGAGCTGGGTCACGGCTGCTGCCTTCTTCATGCTGATCAACTTGATCAATCTGGCCAACGTCAAAGTCTTTGGCGAGGCCGAGTTCTGGTTCGCGATCATCAAGGTCGTGGCGATCGTCGGCATGATTGCCCTGGGCAGCTACCTGCTGGTCAGTGGTCACGGCGGCCCACAAGCCTCGGTGAGCAACCTGTGGTCCCACGGTGGCTTCTTCCCGAACGGTGTCAGCGGCCTGGTGATGGCCATGGCGATCATCATGTTCTCCTTCGGTGGCCTGGAAATGCTCGGTTTCACCGCAGCCGAAGCCGACAAGCCGAAAACCGTGATCCCCAAAGCCATCAACCAGGTGATCTACCGCATCCTGATTTTCTACATTGGTGCGCTGGTTATCCTGCTGTCGCTGACCCCATGGGACAGCCTGCTGGGCACATTGAACGCCTCCGGCGATTCCTACAGCGGCAGCCCGTTCGTCCAGGTGTTCTCGATGCTGGGTAGCAGCACCGCCGCGCACATCCTCAACTTCGTGGTCCTGACGGCAGCGTTGTCGGTGTACAACAGTGGCACCTACTGCAACAGCCGCATGCTGCTGGGCATGGCCGAACAGGGCGATGCGCCGAAAGCGCTGTCGAAGATCGACAAGCGCGGCGTGCCGGTGCGTTCGATCCTGGCCTCGGCCGCTGTGACCCTGATTGCGGTGCTGCTGAACTACCTGATGCCGCAAAGCGCGCTGGAATTGCTGATGTCGCTGGTGGTGGCCACCCTGGTGATCAACTGGGCGATGATCAGCTTCTCGCACTTCAAGTTCCGCCAACACATGAACAAGACCCGCCAGACGCCGCTGTTCAAGGCCCTGTGGTACCCGTACGGTAACTACATCTGCCTGGCGTTCGTGGTGTTCATCCTCGGCGTGATGCTGTTGATCCCGGGGATCCAGATCTCGGTGTACGCGATTCCGGTCTGGATCGTGTTCATGTGGGTCTGTTACGGCATCAAGAACAAGCGCAGTGCGCAACAGGCGTTGCAGGCTGCAAGCGCGAAATAAGCGTAGAGCACAGAAACAACGAACCCGGCCATGTGCCGGGTTTTTTGTTCTTGATGTTCTTGTTTCGCGATTGTGCTGTAGTCTGGTTCCTACAAGGTAGGGTGTCGATTACTACAGTCATTTCGGAACTTTTAATAAAACGGATTAATTCAGAACGGGCCTACACCCTGCCTGCTTGTGTTTGCCCTAGACTCGGGCGCTCCCATTAACCAAGGAGTGCTGATTGTGGCGAGTCAAAGTTACATGAGTATCACCGGTAAGCGACAAGGCTTGATTTCGGCGGGCTGCTCAAGCCAACGCTCTATCGGCAACAAGTGCCAACTCGGCCATCAGGATGAAATCATGGTGTTGGCCTACTCGCACGATATGCTCACGGGTAAAGATGGCAGTGTTAC
The DNA here is from genome assembly GCF_054061835.1 of Pseudomonas sp. TE12234. NCBI lineage: Bacteria > Pseudomonadati > Pseudomonadota > Gammaproteobacteria > Pseudomonadales > Pseudomonadaceae > Pseudomonas > Pseudomonas sp. TE12234. The sequence goes on along the minus strand of NZ_JBSSEP010000007.1, from coordinate 241,109 downwards.
AGGCGGTCGCGGCAGGCATATGCCGATCATGATTACCAAGGCCATCGATAAATCATCGCCTCTGCTGGCAAGTGCGCTGCATGAAGGTGAAGAACTGGACTGCATCATCAATTTATACCGAACCTCCTCGACCGGAGGTCAAGAACGATATTATTCGATACACCTCACCGATGCGCGTATTGCACATATCAGTCAGCAGGTTCCCCATGCCATTCGCATGAATGATGCCGAGCCGCAAGAGTTGGTGTCTATTCGATACGGAAATATTGCCTGGGCGCATGTTCCAGCGGCCACCAGTGCTTATAGCAACTGGATGAAAGAGGGTGACTGAATCTTCCTGCGATATTCATGATGTAACCAGGTCTGCTTCTGATCTGGTTGCAGCGGGATGCGCCATTGGCATGGCGCATATTCCTGACGGTTTTGCACGGCTTCGATTTGGTTCGATGGTCGCCGCCTATGTTGATGAAGTGATTCAGGCGGTTGATGAGGGGGTTATCAGTGCGTGGCAGGCCGTGCAGGAATTAAGAGCCGAATATGAAGACTTGTCGGCAAAGGCGCGCTTTTATCTTCAAAATGGTGTTGGGGTTGTGGCGGGGGTGATGCAGGTTGGGAGCGGTATTTCGGTCATTGGTAGTTCGAGAGGGCTGGGTGTAGTTCCGGGGGGACTAATGGTCGGCCATGGCGTGAATAATGTTTATGAAAGCCTGGGTAATATCTATCTTGGGCCTAATGCTATAGGTACGGTTGGGCCTGTTAGACGTATTTACCAAATGGTATTTGATAATGATTATGAAGGTGATATGAAGTATTACGCAGTTGATCTGGCTCTTTCGGTATATGGGGTATCCAGGCCAGTTTCAAAGCTCGGTTCGGTGGAGCTGTTTAGGCGCGATCCGATTAATTATGAGATGGCTTATCGACAGACCGGGAAATTGGCGTTGTCTCTGGAGGCATTGGTAGATTTGTTAACGATAGATGCGATGGTTTCAGGAGGTGGTGTAGAGAATTAAATGAGGTTGGTGGTTTTTATATTATTCCGCGCATTCTTGGGATATAGAATCGTAAGCCCCAGAAGACCGTAATTGTGTATGCTGAAATAAAAGCGATGTGTCGATGCTTTTCATTAAGATCGATGAGTTTCGTTATTCCCAATGCGATGAGGCCGGCAGGTAGGACGGAGCAAGCAAAAACCAAGAGGGTTACTGATGTGTAATAGCGAATGTTTTCATAGTTCATTTTTAAGTTCTTGTTTGTTGTATTTTGGCTGAAGTGAGTTGTTGTGGTTGTGGGGTTGTTTTATGTGTTTTCTATAAAATTCCCCGCATTCTTGGTGTGTAAAGGCGCAGTCCAAGGAGAACAAGTATTATGTATGAGGCTAAGTATGCGGTATTTAGGTGTTCTTCATCTATATGGATAACCTTGGTTATGCCGAATACGATGACTCCTGCCGGTAAACCAGAGCAGCCTAATACCATGAGGGTAACGACGATGTGGTATCGAATATTCTCAAAATTCATTATCTAAGTAATCGGGTTGGTGTGAAGTCTTAGATTAGTGTGGTCACTGGAAACAATGCAACATCCCTTTTGTAAATCCGACAACACTGTAAGAATAATCCGACAAAGGCTTTTTCAATTTCGCCTGCACCAGTGATTGTCCCCTATTCAAAACGCTATCGCGGTATCCTGAACGCTCCCCACCCCGGACGCTTTTCCATGCTGGTGATTTCCAACAACGTGCACATACCGGATGCCGAGATCGAGTTGACCGCCATTCGCGCCCAGGGCGCCGGTGGGCAGAACGTCAACAAGGTCTCCAGCGCCGTGCACTTGCGCTTCGACATTCCGGCCTCATCCTTGCCCGAGTTCTACAAGGAGCGGCTGCTGGCGTTGCGCGACAGTCGTATCACCAGTGAAGGCGTATTGATCATCAAGGCCCAGCAATACCGGACCCAGGAACAGAACCGGGCCGATGCGTTGGCGCGTTTGACCGAGTTGATCCTCAGCGCCACCAAGGTCGAAAAGAAACGTCGCCCGACCAAGCCGACCCTCGGTTCGAAGACCCGTCGGCTCGAATCCAAGAGTAAGCGCGGCAATATCAAGGCCGGGCGCGGCAAGGTCGATTTCTAGCGGGATTCTCGCGCTTCGCGCTGTTTCGGCGCCTGCCGGTACAAGTAGATGCTGAGCATCAAACCGCTCAAGGCGGCGAGGGCGGCGAACAGGAAGATCGAAGCAAAACCGAAGCCTGCCGCAATCGCGCCGGCCAATGGCCCGGTGATCCCCAGCGACAGGTCGATGAACAGCGAATAGGCGCCAACCGCCGCACCACGGCTGGAAGCAGGCACGAGGTTGACCGCTTCGACCCCCAGCGCCGGAAACACCAGTGAGAAACCAAAGCCACTGAGCGCCGCGCCCGCGAGCGCCCAATGCGCGTCGGGTGCCAGCCACAGCAGCAACAGCCCCAGGGTTTCCACCGACAGGCAGGCAATCGCCACACGAAAGCCGCCGAGACGGTTGATCAGGTTGCCGAACAACAGCCGTGCACCGATGAAGCTGGCGCCAAACAGGCTCAGGCACAGTACGGCGTTGTCCCAATGCCGGGTGGCGTAATACAGGGTGATAAACGTGGCGATAGTGCCGAAACCGATGGAGCCCAAGGCCAGTCCGCAGCCGTGGGGCAACACTCGCCCGAGTACATGCATGAACGGCAAACGCTCACCGACCACAATCGGCGCAGCGGTTTTCGGCCACGCCAGCAACAGTCCCAAAGCGGCCAGCAGCACGATGCTCACGCCCATGCTCCACAAGCCCATTCGATTGACCAGTAGCACCCCCAACGGCGCACCGACCGCCAGTGCGCCATAACTGGCAATGCCATTCCAGGAGATGACTTTGGCGGTGTTCGCCGCGCCAACCCGGCCGATGCCCCAACCAATCGAACCGGAGCCCACCAGGCTTTCCGCGCTGCCGAGCACCAGGCGGCCGACCAGCAGGCTGATCAGACTCAACATCGGCAGGCTTTGGGTCCAGGCTGATATCAACATGAAAACACCACTCAAGCCGCAGCCGGCGAGGCCATACATCACCGCCAGTTTGCTGCCCTTGTTATCGATTATTTTCCCGGCGTACGGACGGCTGAGCAGGGTAGCGAGGTATTGCACGCTAATGACCAATCCAGCGATCACGGCGCCAAAGCCGAGGTCGCTGTGGACGTAGCCCGGCAATACGGCCAAGGGAATGCCGATGTTCAGGTAGCCGATAAAGGTAAACAGGACGATGGAGACAACTTGCAGCGTGACCGCCAGGGGGCGCTGGTTTTCAGACATGGGTAAAGGTCCACGGGGAAGCAGATAGATAGGCTGCTTATGATAACGGCGTAGACGGTCGTGGGTTGTGAAAAAAGTAAAACTATTTGCCGAACGGGATTGTTCAGGGCTTGGCCGGTGCAACCAGTTGCGTAGTGACCAGGGCGGCCAACGCATTTTCTTCGCTGCCGAATCGAGCCAGCAACGCGGCTTGTTTTTCAGGCGGGAGACGATTCCAGATTTCGATCATTTTCTCGGCGGTGCCGATCAGGACGCTGGCCTGCAGCGCTTCATCAAAAGGAGGCGTGAAATCATCGGTCATGGTGCGGGGCTCAGGGTTCAGGCTGTGTGGAAAGCGCATGTTAGCGCTTTCCACACGGTCTGTACGGCGGGTGTTTCAGTCTTCGCTGTCGGCCTTGCGGCTGTCAGTGGCTTCTTTCGGCTGGGGCTGTTGGGCACCGGCTTGTTGCGTGGTCGTCTGCTCAGGTTCGTGCAGGCTTGGGAAGGGGAGATTGGGAATCTCGTGCATAGTCGCGCTCCTCGCTAAGTCTGTTGATAGATCTGGTAGATCCGCGCTTTTAAAAAAAGCCTGGGCAGGATACAGCAGGAGAAATGACAAACAGACTTTTATATCCATTTGTTTCGACGGATGGGATTGTCTAGACAGGTCTATTGTTTTGTCGCAGGTCCACTTGCAGGAGCGAGCTTGCTCGCGATGGTGTGTCAGTCACTGAGGTGTCAGCTGATACTCCATCGCGAGCAAGCTCGCGCCTACAGGGGGCAGTGTTAGAGGGTTACTTGCAGACGTCAGCAATCGCCTCGGCCAGCAGATCCAGCCGTGTCGCATCAATCCCCGCCACGTTGGCCCGACCTGAACTGACCATGTACACGCTGTGGTGGTCGCGCAGTTTTTTCACTTGTTCCGGTGTCAAACCGGTGTAGGAAAACATCCCGCGCTGCACACCGATATGCGCAAAGCGCTCGCGCAAACCATAGGGTTCAAGGGCGTGCACCAGGCCGCTGCGCAGTTGGGCGATGCGCAAGCGCATGGTTTCCACTTCGTCGGCCCAGAGGCGTTTCAACTCCGGATCGCCGAGGATAGTTGCCACCACGGCTGCACCGTGATCCGGTGGCGTCGACCACAGGTTGCGGGCGATGTTGGCCAGCTGGCTGCGGATATCCACCAGCTTGTCGGCGGTTTTTGCGCAGACAATCAGGGCGCCGGTGCGGTCGCGATACAGGCCGAAGTTCTTCGAGCAAGAGCTGGTGATCAGTACTTCCGGCAACTCGGCGGCGAACAGCCGGGTCGACCAGGCGTCCTGTTCCAGGCCATCGCCGAAGCCCTGGTAGGCGAAGTCGATCAGCGGCAGCAATTCACGCCGGCGCACCACTTCCAGCACGCGGCGCCAATCTTCATGGGTCAGATCGAAACCGGTCGGGTTATGGCAGCAGGCATGCAGCAGTACCACGTCACCCTTTGGTGCTTCATTGAGCACGGCGAGCATGGCATCGACGTCGAGACGGTTGTCGCTGCCCACGTAGGGGTAATGACTGACCTTGACCTTGGCCGCCGCGAAAATGGTTTCGTGGATTGGCCAGGTCGGATTGCTCAACCAGATGCCCCGGCCCGGCAGGCACTGGGCGATGAAGTCGGCACTCAAGCGCAACGCGCCGGTACCGCCCGGTGTCTGGGTGGCGCCGGCGCGCTGTTCACTGATCAGCTTCGAGTCGGTGCCGAGCACCAGCTCACTGATGAGCCTGCCGAAGGCCGGTTCGCCATGACCACCGATGTAGGTCTTGGTGGTCTGGCGCTCGACCAGTCGCGCCTCGGCGAGTTTCACGGCCTGGGGAATCGACGTCAGGCCCTGGGCGTCTTTATAGACACCCACGCCGAGGTCGAATTTGCGCGGGTTGGGGTCCTGCGCATAGGCCTCCATCAGACCGAGGATCGGGTCGCCGGGCACCCGGCCGATGGCGTCGAAATGCATTACTTGCGGCCCTCGGCGTCCTTGGCCACTTCGTCGGTGCGCGCGGCCATGATGAAGTCGTTACGGTGCAGGCCCTTGATCGAGTGGCTCCACCAGGTCACGGTGACTTTGCCCCACTCGGTCAGCAGGCCCGGGTGATGACCTTCAGCCTCGGAGATTTCACCGACGGCGTTGGTGAATGCCAGGGCGTGCTTGAAATTTTTGAACAAGAAGACTTTTTCCAGCTGCATGATGCTGTCGCGTACTTCGATGTTCCAGTCCGGGATCTGCTTGATCAGTACCGGCAGTTCTTCGTCGCTGACTTGCGGTGCATCGGCGCGGCAGGCTTCGCAGTGGGCTTGGTTCAATGTGGACATGATGGATTCCTGAAATCGAATAAATGGAAATCGGCCGTCAATGTCACCACGCTAAAGCAAAGCGTGGATTCCTGACAGACTCACTTGATCGTAAAAGTCGCGGGTCACGCGGCTTTTGGCGGAAATTTCGGGGCGTGCAGACCCAGCTGCATGCCTTGTTTGACCAGGCCCATGATGTCTTCATGGGCGAGATCGAACAGGCGCTTGAGGTTCGGAAGGACAAAGTACAACGGCTGCAGGATGTCAATGCGGTAAGGCGTGCGCATGCATTCCAGCGGGTCGAAGGCCTGATGCTCAGGCTCGTCCGACAGGCTGTAAACGGTTTCTTTCGGCGAAGACAGAATGCCGCCACCGTAGATGCGCCGGCCTTGCGGGGTTTCCACCAGGCCGAACTCGATGGTCATCCAGTACAGGCGCGCCAGGTATACGCGTTCTTCCTTGGAAGCCTGCAGGCCAAGTTTGCCGTAGGTGTGGGTAAATTCCGCGAACCAGGGGTTGGTCAGCAGCGGGCAGTGGCCGAAGATCTCATGGAAAATGTCCGGCTCTTGCAGGTAGTCCAGCTCTTCGCGGGTGCGAATGAAGGTGGCCACCGGAAACTGCTTGTTGGCGAGCAATTCGAAAAAGGTCTGGAAGGGGATCAGCGCCGGCACACGGGCGACCTGCCAACCGGTGGTTTCACCGAGGACCTTGTTGATTTCGCCCAGTTGCGGAATGCGGTCGTGGGGCAGACCGAGTTTTTCGATACCGTCCAGGTATTCCTGGCACGCACGCCCTTCGATCACTTTCAACTGGCGAGTGATCAGCGTGTTCCACACCGCGTGTTCTTCGGCGGTGTAGTCGATAAAACCTTGCGCATCGGGCTCGCGAGCCACGTATTGCGTCTGCTTCATGCTGCTCTCCTGCGAGGGGGATTCGTTCTTGTTATGTCCAGCTATGGACCTAGAAATAACCCATGGATTGCAGCCTTGCAGCAGGTGTTCAGCGTCGAGCGCAGGAAAAATTCGCAGAAAACGTAAAGTTTTCGTTACGTGTTGAGCGGCATCGCGCAGCTATTGAGATTTGCCGGTTTGAAAAGCGCTCCGGGTGTCACATAATCTTGACGACTATCTGTTGACCTTGGCAGAAATATCCGTCCGTGGCGCTGCAATTTCCCGGTGGGTGCGCCGGCAATGACTTCATCCACCGCTTTTCCAGGCCTTTTATATGCGTATCAAAGTCCACTGCCAGAACCGCATTGGCATCCTGCGTGACATTCTCAACTTACTGGTGGAGTACGGGATCAACGTCGCTCGCGGGGAAGTGGGCGGCGAGCATGGCAACGCGATCTACCTGCATTGCCCGAACCTGATCAACATTCAGTTCCAGGCCTTGCGTCCGAAGTTCGAGGCGATTGCAGGGGTTTTCGGCGTCAAGCGCGTAGGGCTGATGCCCAGCGAGCGCCGGCACATGGAACTCAACGCGTTGCTCGGCGCGCTGGAATTTCCGGTGCTGTCGATCGACATGGGCGGCTCCATAGTCGCGGCCAACCGTGCAGCCGCACAGTTGCTGGGTGTACGCGTCGATGAAGTGCCGGGGATACCGCTGTCGCGTTACGCCGAAGATTTCGATTTGCCGGAACTGGTACGCGCCAACAAATCGCGGATCAATGGGCTGCGGGTCAAGGTCAAGGGCGACGTGTTTCTGGCCGATATTGCGCCGTTGCAATCGGAGCATGACGACAGCGAAGCGATGGCCGGTGCGGTATTGACGCTGCACCGCGCTGACCGGGTGGGTGAGCGCATCTATAACGTGCGCAAACAGGAGTTGCGTGGCTTCGACAGTATCTTTCAAAGCTCGAAAGTCATGGCAGCGGTGGTGCGTGAGGCACGGCGCATGGCGCCGCTCGACGCACCGCTATTGATAGAAGGTGAAACCGGCACCGGTAAGGAATTGCTGGCGCGTGCCTGTCATCTGGCCAGTCCTCGCGGTCAGTCGCCATTGATGGCGCTCAATTGCGCCGGTCTGCCGGAGTCCATGGCCGAGACCGAATTGTTCGGCTACGGCCCTGGTGCTTTCGAAGGTGCGCGGGCCGAAGGCAAGCTCGGCCTATTGGAACTGACGGCGGGCGGTACGCTGTTTCTCGATGGCGTTGGGGAAATGAGCCCGCGCTTGCAGGTGAAATTGCTGCGCTTCCTGCAGGACGGTTGCTTCCGTCGTGTAGGCAGTGATGAAGAGGTCTATCTCGATGTGCGAGTGATCTGTGCGACCCAGGTCGACCTGTCCGAGTTGTGCGCCCGCGGGGAATTTCGCCAGGACCTCTATCACCGCTTGAACGTGTTGTCGCTGCACATCCCGCCGCTGCGCGAATGCCTCGACGGTTTGACGCCGCTGGTGGAGCACTTCCTCGATCAGGCCAGTCGGCAGATCGGTTGCCCGCTGCCGAAACTGGCACCGACGGTCATGGAGCGACTCAGTCATTACCATTGGCCGGGCAACGTTCGCCAGCTGGAAAATGTGCTGTTCCAGGCGGTGTCCCTGTGCGACGGCGGTACCGTCAAGCCTGAACACATCCGTTTGCCTGATTACGGCGTGCGTCAGCCTCTTGGCGATTTTTCCCTCGATGGTGGCCTGGATGAAATTGTCGGGCGCTTCGAAAAGGCCGTGCTGGAGCGGCTGTACGCCGAGCATCCGAGCAGTCGGCAGTTGGGCAAGCGATTGGGGGTATCCCACACCACCATTGCCAACAAGCTGCGTGATTATGAGGTTGGCAAGGACAACGCCTGATCCTGTGGCGAGGGAGCAAGCTCCCTCGCCACAGGATGCTGTGCTGCTCCGACAGGTCAAGCATTGCCTCCCACCGGCATAACACCGCCGGTTTTTCGTCTTTGATACAAATCCTCCCCGTCAGCTCAATCCCTCAAGTCCTTTGTTTGCCGGGTCTCGTGCCGTCAAAAACAAGTTGGTCTGCAAATTGCTTATCGCTCAGCAGTACAGCAGTGGGCGGCAAACGTCCGGCAGGCAGAGGAAAGAGCGTGGACAAGTACCTTTACGTGGCAATGACCGGCGCCAGCCAGAATGCACTGGCGCAAAAGGCCCATGCCAACAACCTGGCGAACATCTCCACCAACGGCTTCCAGAAAGATCTGGAGCAGGCGCGTTCGATGCCGGTGTTCGGTGACAGCTTTCCGGCGCGTGCGTTTGCGATGTCCGAACGCCCGGCCACGGACTTCTCCCCGGGCGCCCTGGTAGAAACCGGTCGCGACCTCGATGTTGCCGTGCAAGGCAGCGGCTGGCTGGCAGTGCAGAACCCCGATGGCGGTGAAAGCTACGTGCGCACCGGCAGCCTGGTGGTTGACGCCCTGGGCGTGTTGCGGGCCGGCAACGGCATGCCGGTGATGGGCAATGGCGGGCCGATTGCCGTGCCGCCGCAGCAGCAGGTCGAAGTGGGCGAAGACGGCACCATCAGTATCCGTGCAATGGGCGAAGGCCCGCGCGTGATGGCCGAAGTCGACCGTATCAAGCTGGTCAACCCCGACATCAAGAACATGACCAAAGGCCTGGACGGTTCGATTCACACCAAGGACGGTCAGCCGGCGCAAGCCGATGCCAACGTCAAACTGGTGTCCGGGTTCCTCGAGTCGAGCAACGTCAACGCCGTGGAAGAAATGACCTCGGTACTGGCCTTGTCCAAGCAATTCGAACTGCACATCAAGATGATGAACACCGCCAAAGACGACGACCAGGCCATGGCTCGGGTCTTGCAGATCAGCTAATTATCAGAACGTCGCGCCGTAAAACAGGCGCACGAGGAGAATCGAATGCTTCCGGCTCTATGGGTTGCCAAAACCGGTCTGTCCGCCCAGGACACCAACCTGACCACCATTTCCAACAACCTGGCCAACGTGTCGACCACGGGTTTCAAGCGTGACCGTGCCGAATTCCAGGATCTGCTCTATCAGATCAAGCGTCAGCCAGGCGCCCAGTCGACCCAGGACAGCGAACTGCCGTCGGGCCTGCAACTGGGTACCGGTGTGCGTATCGTCGGCACCCAGAAGAACTTCACCGCCGGCAGCCTGCAAACCACCGAGCAGCCGCTGGACATGGCCATCGACGGTCGTGGCTTCTTCCAGATCCTGCAGCCGGACGGCACCACGGCCTACACCCGTGACGGTACCTTCCATCTCAATGCCAATGGCCAGATCGTCAACGCCAGCGGTTTCGCCCTGGAGCCGGCCATCGTCATCCCGAACAACGCCCAGAGCTTCACCGTCGGCACCGACGGCACGGTATCCATCACCGTGCCAGGCAACCCGGCCGCTCAGGTGATCGGCAACCTGCAAACCGCCGACTTCATCAACCCGACCGGTCTGCAGGCCGTCGGCAACAACCTGTTCCTGGAAACCGCCGCTTCCGGCGCGCCGCAAATCGGCACCCCGGGCCTGAACGGTTTCGGTACCACGCTGCAGAACACCCTGGAAGGTTCCAACGTCAGCACGGTTGAGGAGATGGTCAACATGATCACCACTCAGCGTGCCTACGAGATGAACTCCAAGGTGATCTCCACCGCCGACCAGATGCTCTCGTTCGTAACGCAGAATCTGTAATCAAGTCTATGAGGCGGCCATGAGGCCGCCTGCAACACCGTGAGGAAGGGTCATGAATCGTTTCGTTTCTGTTCTGGCATTGACCGGGGTTACCGTGCTCGCGGGCTGCGTGCCGTCGACACCCAAGCCCAATGATCCCTACTACGCCCCGGTGTTGCCGCGTACGCCGCTGCCGGCTGCCGCGAACAACGGATCGATCTATCAGGCCGGTTTCGAACAGAACCTGTACAGCGACCGCAAGGCGTTCCGGATCGGTGACATCATCACCATCACCCTGAACGAGAAGACCCAGGCCAGCAAGAACGCCAACTCGCAGATCGACAAGAACAGCAAGACCGGCATCGGTCTGACGTCGCTGTTCGGCTCTACGCCCAATACCAACAACCCGTTCGGCAGTGGCAACCTGAGTCTGAACGCCAGCTATGAAGGCGACCGTGCGACCAAGGGTGACAGCAAGGCGGCACAGGGCAACACCCTGACCGGTTCGATCACCGTGACCGTCGCCGACGTGTTGCCCAACGGCATCATTGCCGTGCGAGGCGAGAAGTGGATGACCCTCAACACCGGCGACGAGCTGGTGCGGATCGCAGGCCTGGTGCGCGCTGACGACATCGCCACCGACAACACCGTTTCGTCGACCCGTGTCGCCGATGCGCGCATCACCTACTCGGGCACCGGTTCGTTTGCCGATGCGAGTCAGCCAGGCTGGTTCGACCGTTTCTTCCTCAGCCCGCTGTTCCCTTTCTAGGTGGCTTTCCAGTTGAGCATGTTGAACTTCAAACACCTCATGGTGGCCGCCGTTTTGTTGTCCGCGGCCTTCAACGCTCACGCCGAGCGATTGAAGGACATCGCCAGTATTTCCGGCGTGCGTTCCAACCAATTGATCGGTTACGGCCTGGTGGTCGGGCTCAATGGCACCGGCGACCAGACGACCCAGACGCCGTTCACCCTACAGACCTTCAACAACATGTTGTCGCAGTTCGGTATCAAGGTGCCGCCGGGCTCGGGCAACGTGCAGTTGAAGAACGTCGCTGCGGTGTCGATCAGTGCTGAGCTGCCGGCGTTCGCCAAGCCGGGGCAGCAGATCGACATCACCGTTTCGTCCATCGGCAACTCCAAGAGCCTGCGTGGCGGTACCTTGCTGCTGACGCCGCTCAAGGGTATCGACGGCAACGTCTATGCCGTCGCTCAGGGCAACCTGGTGGTGGGTGGCTTCGATGCCGAGGGGCGTGACGGCTCGAAGATTACCGTCAACGTTCCGTCGGCCGGTCGCATCCCGGGCGGTGCTTCGGTAGAGCGGGCGGTGCCAAGCGGATTCAACCAGGGCAATAGCCTGACCCTGAACCTCAACCGTTCCGACTTCACCACGGCCAAACGCGTCGTCGACAAGATCAACGACATGCTTGGCCCAGGTGTGGCTCAGGCCATCGACGGCGGTTCGATTCGCGTCAGTGCGCCACTGGACTCCAGCCAGCGCGTCGATTACCTGTCGATCCTCGAGAACCTTGAAGTCGATCCGGGTCAGGCGGTGGCGAAAGTCATCATCAACTCCCGTACCGGCACCATCGTGATCGGTCAGAACGTCAAGGTTTCCCCGGCCGCCGTTACCCACGGCAGCCTGACCGTGACCATCACCGAAGACCCGATCGTCAGCCAGCCGGGGCCACTGTCCAATGGCACGACGGCCGTCGTGCCTCGCTCTAAGATCAACGCCCAGCAGGAAGCCAAGCCGATGTTCAAGTTCGGCCCGGGCACCACCCTCGACGAAATCGTGCGGGCGGTGAACCAGGTCGGCGCGGCACCGGGTGACTTGATGGCGATCCTCGAAGCACTCAAGCAGGCCGGCGCATTGCAAGCCGATCTGATCGTGATCTGAGGACGGCGCTCATGGATATGCGCAAGAGTGGTTTGGCCAGCAGCAGTGACTCAGGCTCCTATTCGGACCTCAATCGCCTGAACCAGCTCAAGGTCGGCGACAAGAACAGCGACGGCAACATGCGCAAGGTTGCGCAGGAGTTCGAGTCGCTGTTTCTCGGTGAAATGCTCAAGTCCATGCGCTCGGCCACCGAAGCGCTCGGTCAGGACAATCCGCTCAACACCCCGGCGGCCAAGCAATACCAGGAAATGTACGACCAGCAGTTGGCCGTTTCCATGTCCCGCGAGGGCGGTGGTATCGGTCTGGCGGACGTCCTGATGCGGCAGATGTCGAAGAACAAGCCGATGGCACCCGGTGAGGCGGCAGCCGCATCGGCCGCCAGGCAGGAAGCGGCAAAAGCTGCGGTGCAGACCCCGGTGGCTGCCGGTACCGTCGCACTCGGCGGGCCGCTTTCGCGGGTCAATGGCCAGCGTCCATTGTGGGCCTCGCGGTCGGTGCACGCGCCGACGGGCGAGGGTACCCATCTCAATGACATGGCAATGATCAATCGGCGGCGCCTTGCATTACCACCGAAACTGGCTGATCGCTTGCTGGCGGGGCTGGTGCCCTCGGCAACGACCACGGCGGCGAGCGCAAACACGGCGCAGAACAAGATCCAGTTGCCACAGAACACGCGCAGCGGCTCCGGCCCGTTGTACAACGGCGACTGGCTCGCTGCGCAAGCGGATTCACCATCGAGCGGCGGCCTGCAGATTTACGGTCGTGCAATGGCGCAGATTCCTCTCGCACCGGCGAAAAAAGCCTTCAGCTCCGCCGACGAATTCGTCAACACGATGTTGCCGATGGCCAAGGAAGCCGCCGCGCGCATCGGTGTCGACCCGCGTTACCTGGTGGCCCAGGCGGCGCTGGAAACCGGTTGGGGCAAATCGGTCATGCGCGCCCAGGATGGCAGCAGTAGCCACAACCTGTTCGGCATCAAGGCGGGCGATAGCTGGAAAGGTAATTCGGCGCGGGCCATCACCAGCGAATTCAGGAATGGCGAGATGGTCAAGGAAACGGCGCAGTTCCGTTCCTACGACTCTTACAAGGACAGCTTCCATGACCTTGTGACTTTGTTGCAAACCAACAATCGCTATCAAGATGTCGTGAAGTCGGCCGATAACCCAGAACAGTTTGTACGCGAGTTGCAAAAGGCCGGTTATGCAACCGACCCGGACTACGCAAGCAAGATTTCGCAGATAGCCAGGCAGATGACGAGTTACCAGAACTACGCTGCGGCGGGCGTTTCAACGAATTTATAAGGTCTGAACCATGAGTTTGCTCAATATCGGGATGTCGGGTCTGAGTGCGAGCCAGAGCGCGTTGGTGACCACGGGCAACAACATTTCCAACGTCGACACCGCCGGGTACTCGCGCCAGCAGACTGTGCAGGGCACCAAAGGCTCTATTCAGTACGGCAATGTGTTCATCGGTACCGGCACGACGCTGGCCGATGTGCGCCGGGTGTATAACTCCTATCTCGATTCGCAGCTGCGTACCGCCACTTCGCTCAACAGCGAAGCATCGGCCTACAGCGCTCAGGTCACACCGCTGGACGCCACGCTTTCCGATAACAACACCGGTTTGACCGGTGTGTTGCAGAACTTCTTCACCTCGATGCAGGGTGTTGCGACTTCGCCAACCGACGACACGTCCCGCCAGTCGGTGCTGACCGGTGCACAGGCGCTGTCCAGCCGTTTCAATTCGATTGCCAAGCAGCTGAACGACCAGAACACCAACCTCAATGGCAGCCTGTCTGACATGGCGGGCCAGGTGAACAAGCTGGCCACCTCGATTGCCAATCTCAATCAGAAGATCTCCGAGCTTTCCACCGGCAGCAGCCAGCCCAACGACCTGCTCGACTCGCGCAACGAAGCCGTGCGTCAGCTGTCCGAGCTGGTCGGTGCGCAGGTTGTCGAGCGCGGCACCAACTTCGACGTCTATGTCGGCAGCGGTCAGCCATTGGTCGTCGGCAATACCACCAACACCCTGCAAACCGTCCCGAGCAGCGATGATCCGTCGCGCATGGCGCTGCAGATGAACCGTGGCTCCAGCACCATCGACATCACCTCGGTGGTCAGCGGCGGTTCGATCGGTGGTCTGCTCAACTACCGCAAGGACGTGCTCGACCCGTCGCTCAATGAGCTGGGGCGTGTGGCGCTGGTGGTGGCTGACCAGATGAACAGTCAGCAAGCGCAGGGCATCGACAAGAACGGCGATTTCGGCGCGGCGATTTTCAACAACATCAACAGTGCCGCCCTGGTCAGCCAGCGCAGCATTGCCCAGGCCGGCAACAGCGCCGGTTCCGGCAACCTCGATGTGACCATCAAGGACACTGGAAAGCTGACCACCAGCGACTATCAGGTTACGTTCACCAGCCCGACCGACTACACGGTCAAGCGCTCGGACGGCACTGACATGGGCGCCTTCAGCACCACGACCACACCGCCTCCGGTGATCGACGGCTTCACCCTGAACCTCAACGGTGGCGCGCTCAGCGCCGGCGATTCGTTCAAGGTGACACCGACCCGTGGCGCGGCGGCGAGCATCCAGACCGTGCTCACCGACCCGAAAAAAATCGCCGCGGCTGCACCCTTGACCGGCAATGCCAGCGCCAATAACGGCGGTACCTACACTCAGCCGGCACTGACCAGCACCCTCGATATCTACAATCCGGCGGCCCAGGCGGAAATGCAGACCGCGCTCAAGTACTCGACGCCGGTCAAGCTGGTTTTCGGTGCCGCAAGCGGTGGCAGCCAGAGCTACAACCTGGTCGATGCCAAGGGCAATTCGATCAGTACCGGCACCATTGTTCCGGGTCAGAGCAACACCCTGAACCTGAACGTGGGGATGGTCGATGGCACGGGTGCTCCGATCATGGACAACAGTGTCGTTCCGGCGGTGCAGAAGACCTTCACCGTGCAGACCACGGTCGGCGGCACACCGGCCAGCGGCGAAAGCTTCACGATCAACCTGACCGGCGCCGCGTCTTCGGATAACCGTAACGCGCGATCCCTGGTGGGGCTGCAAACCAAACAGACCGTCGATACCGGCTCGGCGAGCAAGGGCATCAGCCTGACCGACGCGTACGGCAAGCTGGTGACCAACGTCGGCACCAAGGCCGCCCAGGGCAAGTCTGACGGCGACGCCACTACGGCGATCCTGACCAATGCCAAAGGTGCCCGTGATTCGGTGTCCGGGGTGAACCTGGATGAAGAAAGCGGCAACCTGGTCAAATACCAGCAGTACTACACCGCCTCTTCGCAGATCATCAAAGCTGCGCAGGAAATTTTCAGCACGCTGATCAACAGCCTTTAAGGAGTCGTAATTCATGCGCATTTCTACCGCCCAGTATTACGAAACCACCGCTGCCAACTATCAGAGCAACTACAGCAAGGCCATCGCGACCAGCAATGAAGCCAGCAGCCTGACTCGCATCAACACCGCCGCCGATGATCCGATCGGTGCCGGGCGCTTGCTGAGCCTTGGCCAGCAGAGTGCGGCGCTGAATCAGTACGGCACTAACATCGACAGCACCAAGAGTGCGTTGAGCCTGCAGGAAACCACGCTGACCTCCATTGGCAACGCGTTGCAACGCGCCAAGGAGCTCGCCCTGGCTGCCAGCAACGGCACGGCTACTGACGCCGACCGCAAGGCCTATGCGTCGGAAATGGGCCAGATCCAGCAGCAAGTAATGGGCCTGATGAACTCCAAGGACTCGGCGGGCAACTACCTGTTCTCCGGTTCGAAAACCGACACCGCGCCTTATTCGCAGAACTCGGACGGCACCTTTACCTACAACGGTGACCAGACCAGCATCAACCTGGGCATTGGCGACGGCATGACGGTGGCGACCAACACCACCGGTTGGGATGCTTTCCAGCAGGCCATCAACACCAGCCGCACCCAGACCACCATGACCGCTCCAGCGGTGGATGACGGTCGGGTGGTGCTGTCCAACGGTACGATCGGCACCAGTTCCACCTACAACGCCAAGTTCGCCGGCGGCCAGCCCTACACCGTCAACTTTCTCAGCAGCACCCAGTTGCAGATCACTGATGCGCTGGGTAATGACGTGACGGCCGAAGCCAGCCAGAACGGTGTCATCAGCAATGCCAACGGTGCCAACCAGACGGTGAGTTTCCGTGGCGTTGACCTGAAGCTGAACATCAACCTCAAGTCCACTGACGCCAACCCGGATGCGGTGATCGCCGGCCACAGCTTCCAGTTGGCGGCCACGCCTGACAGCTTCAATGCTTCGCGCAGTCCTGGAAACACCTCGACCGCGGTCATCACCGGTTCCAGCGTGACCAACCAGGCGGCTTACACCAATGCCTTCCCGTCGGGCGGTGCAGTGCTCAAGTTCACCAGTGCCACGGCCTTTGACCTGTACGCCGCACCGATCACCGCCGACAGCCGGCCGGTCTCCTCGGGCACCGTCTCGGGTGGCAATGCCACCGCAGCGGGCGTGACCTTTGCCTTGGGCGGCGGCGCTCCGGCCTCCGGTGACCAGTTCCTGATCCAGAACAACGATCATCAAACCCAGAACGTGCTCGACACCCTGGGCCACATGGTGACCGCGCTGAATACGCCGATCGACGGCAACCCGGTGGCCAAGCAGAATTTCCTCGGCGCCATGGAATCCGGCCTCGGCAACATCGACAGCGCGGTCAACCAGATCGGCTCGGCCGTTACCTCGATCGGTGCCCGCGGCCAGTCGCTGGATAATCAGTCCGCGACCAACGAGAGCCTGACCCAGGCGAACGCCACGAGCCAGTCGTCGATCCGTGACTCGGACCCGGCGGAAGTCATGACTCGCCTGACCTTGCAACAGACCATGTTGCAGGCTGCGCAGTTGGCGTTCAGCAAGATTTCTCAACTGGGTCTGTTCAACAAGATCTGATGGTGGTCGGGCGCTCAGGCGCCCGTCTGCCTTGTCCCTTCAGTATTGATCGTCTTTTTTGCGGTATTCGAGGGCTCGCTTTTCAGGGCGGGCTCGCGCCGCCTGTGAGCCCGCCGTGAATTCACTCCCCCTTGTCAGCCTGGTCATTCCCGCCTTCAATCCACGCTTTTTCGGTCGCGCCTTGCACACGGCCGTGAGTCAGAGCTATGGCCATCTGGAAATCATTGTTTGCGATGACAGTCGCGGTCATGAGATCGAAGACATCGTCAACTCGGTGATCGAGCAGGGTGCGCGCATACGTTATGTGCGCAATGCACAAACCCTGGGGTTGGTCGGCAATCTGCAAGCTTGCCTGGAGCAGGCACAAGGCGAGTTCATCAAGTTTCTGTGTGACGACGATCAGCTGTTTTCCGCCTGTATCGAGCGTCAGGCCCAAGTGCTTATCGATTGTGCCGACGTCAATCTGGTGGTCGCCCAACGATTGTTCTGGGATGCCGACGACATGCCGTTGCCATCGCGCATGGAAAACACTCCGCTGTCTCCGGTGGGCGGGGTGTTCAAAGGCGATGACCTGCTGGCGATATTCGAAAACTTCCCGGTCAATATCCTCGGGGGCTTCAGCAACGCGCTGTTCCGTCGGGCAGATCTGCTTGAACTGTTCCCGGCATTGACCCAGCCCGGTCATTGCTTTGTCGCGACGCTCGATTTTGCCTTGTACGTCTGCCTGATGCGACGGGGCAATATGGCGGTGTCCAATCATGTGCTCGGCGTCGAACGCCTGTATCCGGAGCGTTTGAGCAGCCAGCAATCAATGAAGGATGCGGCGGAAATCGAGCGGCAATGGCTGTCGCAGATGCTCAAGGCGCGTAGCGGCGAATCGGCGCCGGCTCCAGGCTGGGTGCGCTACCTGCCGCTGACCAGGGTCGACGAGTCACCACGGGTCTGGGAAGAGTTGCCATTGAGCCGGACCCTGGGCACAAAGCAGACCACCCAGGGTTGGCATGTGGGTATTGACAGTGTCAGTTTCTCCCAGCTCTACGCTCAATGGCTGGAGTGCCGGCATCTGACTGACGGCCAGCGCAACCTGCTGCCAGACACGCTGGCAGCCTGGCCCAAAGTGCCGAAAATCGTTCCGGTCATCATTGATGAGGACGGCAGCCGTTCGGCGCTGGAGATCACGCTGCAGTCGCTCGCCGCGCAGGATTATCCGCCTGAGCTGACCGTGGTTCTGTCGACGTCCTGCACGCGGGTCGAACTGGAGGAGCGGGTTTTCCGCGTGCCGCTGCAAGACGACTGGCAGCAGCAGGTCAACGAGTTGTTGTCGCAACTGGAAGGCGCCGACTGGTTCTATCTGTTGCGTGCCGGCGATCGTCTGGTGGTGCCGGCTTTGTTGGTCATGGCCGAGCGAATTGCCCTCACGCCGGCGATGACCTGCCTGTACAGCGACGAAGGTGGGCTGTACCAGGGTGAATCCGCAGAGCCTGCGTTCAAGCCCGATTTCAACCTTGACCTGATGCGCAGCTACCCCTATGTCGGACGCGCCCTGGCGTTTGAGCGTAAGCGTTTCCTGGCCGTGGGCGGCTTCAATTCCCGGTTCGCCGAGCTGGCGCCTCACGATGTGCTGTGGCGTATGGTCGAAGATGACGGCACGCAGGTGGTCGGCCATATTGCCGAAGTTTTGCTGGAGTCCACCCTGGATCTGGCCAAATGGCTGTCGCAGCCGCAAGTGCTGGACACCAACCCGCTGTTGCTCGAAGCACACCTGCAGCGCCTGGGCATTGCCCATGAGATTCGCCCAGGCAGTTCGACGATCCTCAATCGTGTCGATTACCTTCATGGTGAGCGCTCGCTGGTTTCGATCGTCATCGTCAGCAAAGACCAGACCAGTGCCTTGCAGCGCTGCGTCGAGAGCCTGCTGGAGAAAACGGCCTACAGCGAATACGAGTTGTTGCTGGTGGACAATGGCAGTGAAGGTGTCGAGGCGCGCACCTGGTTCGACGGCATGGCGAAGCTGGGCAGTGAGCGGGTTCGAGTACTGAGACAGGAGCGACAAGGAAGTCTGGCGCAGGCGCGCAACTTTGGCGTGAGTCAGGCTGCGGGCGACTATGTCCTGATGCTCAACCCGTACACGGTCATCACTCAGGGCGAGTGGCTTTCCGAGCTGCTCAATCACGCGCAGCGTCCGGAAGTCGGCGTGGTCGGGGCCAAGCTGTTCAACCCCGATGGTCGAGTGCTGCATGCGGGCCTGATCCTTGGCTTGCAGGGGCCGGCCGGCGTGCCGTTCCATGGCGAGCCGATGCAGGCAGCGGGTTACATGTTCCGCTTGCAGACGGCTCACGATTTGAGTGCCGTGGGCGGTGATTGCCTGATGGTGCGCAAGGCGGTTTTTGAAACCGTCGGCGGCCTGGATGAGCAGGACCTGGCGCAGTCCCTCAACGAGGTTGATCTGTGCCTGCGCATCGGTCAGGAAGGTTATCTGGTGGTCTGGACGCCTCATGCCCAACTGGCTTTGGGGGTGCAACCGCTCGTGGCGGCGCAGGAAGGTGACCAGGCTCGCAGCGAACAGGAGCAGGAGGCTTTCTACAAGCGCTGGCTGCCGATCATTGCCCGCGATCCTGCCTATAACAGCAACCTGGCGTTGCAGGGTGTGGGTAATGCAAGCTTCAGTCTTGAGCCTGGTCTGCGTTCCGGCTGGAGTCCGTTTTCCCAGGCCCAACTGCCTAAAATTCTCGCGTTGCCAGTCAATGCCTCAGCCATCGGTCATTATCGGGTGACTCAACCGTTGATCGAACTGGAAGCCGCCGGCAGGGCACAGGGGCGCATTCACTACAATCTGCCGACCATCATTGAAGTCGAGCGTTATTCGCCTGATGTGATCATCTTGCAGGGGCGCTATTCGGAAGGGCCGATCAACGAAATTCCGAGCCTGCAAAAATACTCCAGCGCGCGACGCATCTACGAGCTGGATGACTACGTGATCAACGTGCCTCATCGCAATGCCCATATCCGCAACATGCCGGGCAAGGACGAGATGGAGAAACTGGTCCGTCGCGCCATCGGCATGTGCGATCGCGTGGTGGTTTCCACCGAGCCGTTGGGCAACGCCTTGTCGGACATGCATCACGACATCCGCGTGGTGCCGAACATGTTGGCGGCCCACTTGTGGACCGATTTGCGCAACCAGCGCCGCACCTCGAAAAAGCCGCGGGTCGGTTGGGGGGGCGGCACCAGTCACCACGGTGATCTGGCGGTCATCGCCGATGTGGTCCGTGAGTTGGCCAATGAAGTCGACTGGGTGTTCTTCGGCATGTGTCCGGATGATCTGCGTCCATACATGCATGAGTTCCACGGGGTGATCGGGTTGGACGTCTACCCGGCCAAGCTGGCCAGCCTGAATCTGGACCTGGCCCTGGCGCCACTGGAGTTCCACATCTTCAACGACTGCAAGAGCAACCTGCGCTTGTTGGAGTATGGCGCTTGCGGCTACCCGGTGATCTGCACCGACACTCAAGCCTATAGCGGCTACTTGCCGTGCACCCGCGTCAAATCCAACTCCACGGACGAGTGGCTGCAAGCCATTCGCATGCATCTGGCCGATCCGGAAGCCAGCTATCGCATGGGCGATGAGTTGCGCGAGATTGTGCTGCGTGACTACGTGCTGCGTGGCGACAACCTGCGTTATTGGGAAAACGGCTGGCTCGCGGACTGACAGTCCGGGCGTTGGTCAAGTCAAGGCAGGCGACGATGAGTCGCCTGCCTTTTTTTTGTCTCGAAGACCTTCGCGCGGCAACGCCGCAACCCTCTCGTCGTATCGCCTGGCGCCGGACCGAAAGAGCTGGCGCGTTTCCTGCAAGTCCCCTCTATATCGCCATAAAACGAGCACTTGCGGTGATTGCGCAGGTGCGTCGAACGGTACGCAGGTATTACCCAGATGGCCCGCAAAAGCTTGATACAGCTTGGCTGAGCCCTGTGACGAACAAGAGGGGAAGGGAATGAAGGCAGTTATTTTGGCGGGTGGCCTGGGCACGCGAATCAGCGAGGAATCGCACCTCAAGCCCAAGCCAATGATCGAGATCGGTGGCAAGCCAATTCTCTGGCACATCATGAAACAGTACTCCGCTCACGGAATACACGATTTCGTGATTTGCCTTGGCTACAAGGGCTACGCGATCAAGGACTTCTTCGCCAACTATTTTCTGCACACCTCTGACGTTACGTTCGACATGCGTAACAACCGCATGGATGTTCACCAGAATTACAGTGAGCCATGGCGCGTCACCCTGATCGACACCGGGGAAGAGACCATGACGGGCGGGCGCTTGCGCCGCGCTCGACGTTATGTCGAAGACGAACAGGCATTTTGTTTTACCTACGGTGACGGTGTGTCTGACCTGAACATTGGTGCGCTGGTCGACTTCCATCTTTCACACGGCAAGATGGCGACCGTCACCGCCGTCCAGCCACCTGGCCGTTACGGTTCGTTGAGTCGCGAAGGTGACCGCGTTCTGGGCTTCACCGAAAAACCGCGTGGCGACGGCGGATGGATCAATGGTGGTTTTTTTGTCCTGTCGCCCAAGGTGCTGCCGTTGATCGACGGCGACGAAACCTCGTGGGAGTCCGGTCCGCTCGATGGTCTTGCCGCGCGCGGCGAGCTCATGGCGTTCCAGCACGACGGATTCTGGCAACCCATGGACACCCTGCGTGACAAGAATCATCTGGAAGCGTTGTGGCAGAGCGGGGAGGCCCCATGGAAGCAATGGGACTGAGCCCGCAATTCTGGCGTGGAAAGCGGGTTCTGGTCACCGGCCACACCGGTTTCAAAGGCAGTTGGCTGACGCTGTGGCTGCAAAGCCTGGGGGCCCAGGTCAGCGGGTTTTCCCTGGATCCGTCCACCGAGCCGAGCCTGTTCGAACTGGCACGGGTGCACGAAGGCATCAACGATCAGCGGGGCGATCTGCGTGATCTCGGCGCCTTGCTGGAGCTGATCGCCGAAACCCAGCCGGAAATCGTCTTGCACCTGGCGGCCCAGCCGCTGGTGCGCGAAGGTTATCGCGACCCGTTGGGTACTTACTCCAGTAACGTCATGGGCACCCTCAACCTGCTCGAAGCGATTCGTCAGGTGGGCGGTGTACGCGCCTGTGTGCTGGTGACCACCGACAAGGTCTACGCCAATCAGGAATGGCTGTGGCCGTACCGCGAGAACGAAGCACTGGGCGGTCACGACCCTTACAGCAGCAGCAAGGCTTGTTGCGAGTTGCTGGCGCAATCCTATGCCGCCTCGTTCTTTCCTCCGGAAAAGCATGCCGAGCACGGCCTGGCCCTGGCCACGGCGCGCGCCGGCAATGTGCTGGGCGGTGGCGATTTTGCGCCGGAGCGTTTGATTCCCGATGTTCTCCGGGCCTGGTCGGCGGATGAGCCCGTGACCCTGCGCTACCCGCAGGCCGTGCGTCCCTGGCAGCACGCGCTGGAACCCTTGGCCGGTTATCTGCAATTGGCTGCCGGCTTGTATGAGCAAGGCCCGCAGTTTGCCGGTGCGTGGAACTTCGGCCCCAGCGAAGCGGACATGTGCAGCGTCGGCGAAGTGGTCGAATTGCTCGCCAATCGCTGGCCGCAGGCACGCGGCTTGCGCATCGAACCGAGCGACTTGCACGAGGCCGGTCTGCTGCGTCTGGACAGCAGCCGCGCCCGTCAATTGCTGGCCTGGCAACCGCGCTGGTCGTTGCAGCAGTGCCTGACCCAGACCCTGGATTGGCATCTGGCGTGGCAGAACGGTGACGACATGCGCCTTATCACCCTGAACCAGCTCAACCTGTACCGAGGCGCGCTGTGAGCGAATTTCTGTTGAAGGCGCTGCCGCTGGACGGGTTGTTCAGCGTGCAGCACAAACGCTTCGAGGACGAGCGCGGACACTTCGCCCGGCTGTTTTGCGAGGGCAGCCTGAGCGCCTTCGGCCAGGCGTTTCACATCCGTCAGATCAACCATTCCTGCACCCGCGAACGCGGCACTGTACGCGGCCTGCATTATCAGAACGCCCAGGCGCCGGAAGCCAAGTTGATCACCTGTTTGCGCGGTGAGGTCTGGGACGTCGCGGTGGATTTGCGCCCAGACTCCGAAACCTTTCTGCACTGGCATGCCGAGCACCTGCGCGCCGGCGATGGCCGCAGCCTGCTGATCCCGGCCGGGTTCGCCCACGGTTTCCAGACCCTGAGTGTCGATGCCGAGCTGCTTTACCTGCACAGTCACGATTACACGCCTGAGCACGAAGGCGGGTTGTCGGTGAACGATCCACGGCTGGCGATTGCCTGGCCACTGCCTGTCAATAATCTGTCGGCACGCGATGCCAGCCATCCGTCGCTCGATGAACACTTCGCCGGAGTGCGTTTATGAACTGCCGTGGTTGCGGTACTCCGCTGGCCTTGCCGTTGATTGATCTCGGCACCTCGCCACCGTCCAACGCCTACGTGCGCGCCGATCAGCTGGAGCAGGCCGAGCAATGGGTGCCGTTGAAAGTCGCCGTATGCCAGCAGTGCTGGCTGGTGCAGACCGAGGACTACACCAGCGCCGACAGCCTGTTCGATGCCGAGTACGCCTATTTCAGTTCGTTCTCCAGCACCTGGCTGGCGCATGCGGAAAAGTATGTGGCCGAGATGGTCGAGCGTTTCAGCCTGACCGCTGAAAGCCGAGTGGTGGAAATTGCCGCCAACGACGGTTACCTGTTGCAGTACGTGGCCAGGCGCGGCATTCCCTGCCTGGGCGTCGAGCCAACCCGCAGCACCGCGCAAGCGGCACGGGAAAAGGGCCTGGATATTCGCGAACTGTTTTTCGGTCGCGACACCGCTGCGCAATTGCTCGGCGAAGGCTGGGGCGCCGACCTGATGGCCGCCAACAACGTGTTGGCCCACGTGCCGGACATCAACGATTTCCTCGGCGGTTTCGCGACCCTGCTCAAGCCGACCGGCGTGGCGACATTCGAGTTTCCACAACTGCTGACCCTGATGGCCGGCCAGCAGTTCGACACGCTGTATCACGAGCACTATTCCTACCTGTCCCTGACCGCCGTGCAGACCCTGTGCGAGCGCAATGGCCTGGAAGTCTTCGACGTCAGTCAACTCTCGACCCATGGCGGTTCGCTGCGGGTATTCGTGCAGCGCCTCGATGGCGAGCGTCGTGAGGTGCAGCCAGCGGTTGCGCAGCAGTTGCAGGCCGAGCTGATTGCGGGGGTGAAAACCCCGGAGTACTACGCGACCCTGGCGCCGGCTGCCGAACGGATCAAGCACGAACTGCTGCGCTTTTTGCTCCAGGCCAAGGCCGAGGGCAAGCGCGTGGTCGGCTATGGCGCCGCCGCCAAGGGCAACACCTTGCTCAACTACGCCGGGGTCAAGCCGGATCTGTTGGCCTGGGTCGCCGATGCCAACCCGCACAAGCAGGGCAAGTTCTTGCCGGGCAGCCGCATTCCGATCGTGTCGCCGCTACAAATCGAAGTCGAAAAGCCGGACTACGTGCTGGTGTTGCCATGGAACCTGCTGGATGAAATCACCCAGGCCTTTGCCGGCATTCGTGCGTGGGACGGTCGTTTTGTCATCGCCATTCCTGAGTTGATTATTCGATGAGCCGAATTCATTACACCAAGCCAAGTGTTGGCGAGCTGGAAGCAGACTATGTACTCGACGCCGTTCGCCACGGCTGGGGGGAACGCTGCTACGAGTACCTCACCCGCTTCGAAAAATCCTTTGCCGGGCACGTGGGCGCGACCTATGCGATTGCAACCTCCAGTTGCACTGGAGCGCTGCACATGGGCATGGCGGCCCTGGGCATTGGCCCCGGCGATGAGGTGATCCTGGCCGATACCAACTGGATCGCTTCGGCCGCGCCCGTGACCTATCTTGGCGCGACCCCGGTATTCGTCGACGTGTTGGCGGACAGCTGGTGCCTCGACCCGCAGCAGGTTCGTGAGGCAATCACTCCAAGGACCAAGGCGATACTGGCCGTACACCTTTACGGCAATCTCTGCGACATGGATGAGCTGCTGGCCATCGGTCGCGAGTTCGGCCTGCCGGTCATCGAAGACGCTGCCGAGGCGATCGGCTCACAATGGCGTGGTCAGGCAGCCGGATCGCTGGGGGCTTTCGGTGCGTTTTCCTTCCATGGCACCAAGACCAT
This sequence comes from Pseudomonas sp. TE12234, assembly GCF_054061835.1. Taxonomy (NCBI): domain Bacteria; kingdom Pseudomonadati; phylum Pseudomonadota; class Gammaproteobacteria; order Pseudomonadales; family Pseudomonadaceae; genus Pseudomonas; species Pseudomonas sp. TE12234. Next base: position 215,897 of record NZ_JBSSEP010000007.1, on the reverse strand, counting down.
GACGACCGGCGAAGGCGGCATCTTCGTGACGTCGGACAAGGCCTTGTATGAGCGAGTGCTGACCCTGTCCAACCATGGCCGGGTCGCAGGCAGCAGCAAACAGTTCTGGCCGGATTTCCTGGGCTTCAAATACAAGATGAGCAACCTGCAAGCGGCCGTCGGTTGTGCGCAAGTCGAGCGGATCGACGAGCTTATCCGGCGCAAGCGCGAGATCTTCGCCAACTACGCCGAGGCATTGCGCGATTTGCCGGGCCTGTCCATGAACCCTGAGCCGGAACATTCGCGCAACGGTTACTGGATGCCCACGGTGGTCTTTGACAGTGAATTGGCGATCACCCGAGACATGTTGATCGCAGCCTTCCAGGGCGCGGATATCGACGCTCGGGTGTTCTTCTGGCCGCTCTCGTCGTTGCCGATGTTCAGCGAGTTGACGGCTGCAACGCCTGTGGCCTGCTCGCTGCCGGAGCGCGCGATCAATCTGCCGAGCTACCACGATATGACCGATGACGATCAGCGTCGGGTCATCGAAGTCTTGCGCACCCTGGTGCTCAAAAGGACCCGGCTATGAAAGTGTATTTGCTGGGGGCCGCCAATCCTGAAGCGGTGCGGATGATCCTCACGCTGCAACGCTGCCAGCCGGATCTGCAGTTTGCCTTTCTCGATAACGACCCGGCGAAGCAAGGCACGCTGTTTTATGGCGTGCCGGTAGTGGGGGGCACCGACAGGGTTGCCGAACTGAAGGGGCCCGACACCCGCTTCGTCAATTTGATTACCGGCAGCACGGCGCTGCGTTATCAAACCACCTGCGAGATTGTCGAGGCCGGTGGCACCCTGGGCAACTTCATACATCCGGGGATCGACCTGACGATGATCACCCTGGGGGTCGGCACGTACCTGCAAGAGGGCGTGATCATGCAGGCGCAAGTCAGCCTGGGCGATAACACCAGTATTAGCGCCGGCAGCGTGGTCGGCCATGAGGGGCAGATCGGCCATTCGGTGTTCATGGCGCCCGGTGTATGCATCGCCGGTTGTGTCGAGATCGGTGACGGCACCTTCATCGGCACCAACGCAACGATCCTGCCGCGTTTGCGGATCGGCCGTTGGGTCACCATCGGTGCAGGCGCGGTGGTGACCAAAGACGTTCCAGACCATGCGGTTGTGGTGGGTAATCCCGCCAGGACCATCAAGACCAATCCTGTTTCCTTTCAAGACGGTCGGGTTTTCAACTAACCACCGCGGCTAAATTCTGGAGAGTGTGCAATGAATCCTCATGAGCTGTTTCGTGAAGAAGTAAAAGAGAACATCGAAGGCCTGCAACAGGACAAAGCCCTGCAAGCCACGTCGCTGGATTGGGTGGGTACGACCGCCCGGCACAAGTACACCTACAACTTCAGCTGGATGGGGCGCCCGATCATTCAGTTTCCCCAGGACATGGTCGCCATGCAGGAGATTATCTGGGCGCTGCGGCCGGACATCATTGTCGAGACCGGTATCGCTCATGGCGGCTCCCTGGTGTTTTACGCCTCGATGCTGGAGCTGATCGGTCATGGTGAAGTGCTGGGCGTCGACATCGACATCCGTCAGCACAACCGCGAGGCAATCGAATCGCACCCGATGAGCAAGCGGATTCAGATGATCCAGGGTTCAAGCATCGATCCGGCGATTGTCGATCAGGTCCGTCAGCGCATCGAGGGCAAGAAAGTGCTGGTGGTTCTGGACTCAAACCATACCCACGAACATGTCCTTGAAGAGCTGCGGGCCTATGCGCCGATGACCTCGGTAGGCAGTTACTGCGTCGTGATGGACACCGTCGTTGAAGACATGCCGGAAGATGCGTTTCCGGATCGTCCATGGGGCAAGGGCGACAACCCGAAAACCGCGGTATGGGCTTACCTGGAAGAGAACCGCGATTTCGAAATCGATCAGGCCATTCACAGCAAATTGCTGATCACCGTCGCGCCGGATGGCTATCTGCGTCGCGTGCGTTAATCGACAAGACATCGTTGGGTTTTTCGGCTAATGGCCGGTTGTGGGGAAATTTATGCAAGGCAAAAACAGTTCTGAACACGGTGCGGCACTTCACGAACAATTGACCGTGGTGCTGATGTCTCACGAACGTCCGGCATTTTTGCGCAGGGCAGTACGTTTTTACAGCGACTTGCCTTGCAGGATTCTGGTGCTGGACTCTTCGGCTCAAGCCCAGCCAGCAGACATGGCCGGGCAGTTTGCGAATGTGGATTACCAGCATGTGCCGCAGTACGGGTACTGGGGCGTTCGGGCCAAGCTGGCCTATGGCGTGGAACAATTGACCACGCCATTCATGGTGTTCGCCGCTGACGATGACTTCCATGTGCATGACGCCCTGCGCGAAGCCGTTGCCTTCATGGATGCCAATCCCGACTACGGCCTGTGCCAGGGTTACAGCCTGATGTACCTGGCACTGCCCAATAGCGTCAATTACTACCGTCGTGACAAGAAGGTCTGCGAAGACTATTCGGCCGAGTTGGCCCAGGATCGTGTACTGGAATACATGCACCAGTACCTCCCGCCTTTCTATGCGGTACAGCGCACCGAACTGGTACAGGACTGGTTTGCAGCCCTCCCTCATGACGCGTCCTTCCAATGGCAGGAAATCGGCCACACGTATTACATGCTGGCGCGAGCCAAGGCGCGGATTCTGCCGATCCCGTATGTCGTGCGCGAGATGAATTACGGGTACTCCGAGCACAATACCGAGATCTTTCACACACTGGTTCATAACGACGCCAAGTCAGTCGCCGAGCGTGAAACCTATGCGACTTTTCTCGCCGGGCTGCCGACTCAAGTTCAAGCGCAGGACCCCGAGCAAGGCAAGCAATTCGCGTTGCAGAGCTTTGAGGCCCTGGCCGATAGCTTGCGCACCGGGCGGGCATTGACGACCGAGCTGATATTCCAGTCTGGCTGGACGAATATCGCGTCAGGCCCCCAGCGCCGCTTCGGCCCCAGGCAGTACGTCGAAATGCCGTTCTACAATCAGGCGTTTTTCGATCAATTGACCCATTTCGAATTCCTGTTGCACGCCATGCCGGCCGGGCGGGTTCAACTCAGTGGCCTGGAGGGTGTATGGACCCGTCAGCAGAATCTGATGCTGGCGCGTAACAACGACACGCCGGAAAGTGTGGTCGATCGTTTGTGGCAGGCTCACGACATCAACGTGTTCAACCGCACGGTGATCAAGCATCTGGCGGCTCAATTGGAACTGCTGGGTGACGACGAAGAGGCGCAGACCCTGCGTGACTGGGCCGCGCGTCTTGAGGCGGTGTCGATCGAGGGCAATCGTGCGACATTCGACAAAACACTGTCCGGTCGATTGCTCAAGTGGCTTGAACCTCGTCAGCCCGATGCACAAGAGGCCGAATCGATTGCCCGCCACCTGGCGGCCAACGACGGTGGTCCACAGTTCGGGATCTTCCTGCTGGATCTGGATAACGATATCGAAAAACTGCAAGTCAGCCTCGACAGCCTGCTTGAAGGTCACAGCAAGGCATTCAAAATTGTCGTGTTCACCACGGGTGAAGCACCGGCGGCCACCACGGCGCAGAACACCTTGCACTTCGTCCGGGTCACTCAAAGCAACTATGTCGACAAGCTGAACCAGAGTGCTCGTCAGTCGCCTTGTGACTGGCTGCTGCTGGCTGAGGCGGGTGACGAATTCACCGCCGGTGGCCTGTTGCGTGCCGGCCTGGAATTGCTGGGCGCTGCGGACTGCCGTGCAGTCGCCACCGACGAAATCCAGCGCACCGCCGAAGGCGCGCTGGTGGACGTGTTCCGCCCTGGCTTCAATCTTGATCTGCTGCAAAGCCTGCCGGCCTTGATGGCGCGTCACTGGTTGGTGCGTCGTGATGTATTCATGGAAGTCGGTGGCTACCAGGCCGATTTCAGCAAGGCCCTGGAGTTTGATTTGTTGCTGCGTATCATCGAGCAGGGCGGCCTGAACGGGCTGGCCCACCTGGACGAGCCGCTGCTGATTGCCCGCGCACCGGTACTGGAAGAAAACGCCGATGAGCGCCTGGCGTTAATGCGCCACCTGGGCAATCGTGGCTACAAGGCCAAGATCACTTCGGCGCAGCCTGGCACTTATCAGATCGACTACCGTCACACCGAGCGCCCGCTGGTTTCGATCGTCTTGCCCGCCGGTGACGATCTGCCGGCCTTGCAACACTGCCTGCAAGGCGTATTGCTGCGTACCCGCTACAACCAGTATGAAGTCATTGTTGCGGTCAATCAGAATCAGTCGGCTGAGGTCAACGACTGGCTCGGCACTTATCAGCATCCGAAAGTCAGCATTCTGCGTACTGACAAGCTCATGAGCGTTCCCGCGCTGTACAACGCCGCCAGTCAGCAGGCCCGGGGCGAATACCTGGTGCTGCTGGCCGCCGACAGTGAAGTGGTCAACCCGAACTGGCTTGAGTCGCTGCTCAATCACGCCCAGCGTCCGGAAGTCGGGGTGGTCGGTCCCAAGTTGATCGACCGTGATGGCAAGGTCACCCAGGCCGGCCTGATTCTGGGCATGAACGGTGGGGTTGGCTCGGCCTTTGTCGGTGAGAAGCACGATGCCGATGGCTACATGCACAGGCTGGCTCTGGAGCAGAACTATTCGGCCGTGTCGAAGGTTTGCCTGATGATCGGTAAAGCGTTGTTCACCGACCTGGGTGGTCTGGACAGCTCGACCTTCGCTGAAGGTTTCAGCGATGTCGATCTGTGCCTCAAGGCAGGCCAGGCGGGCTACCTCACCGTCTGGACGCCACTGGTTCAGGTCATTCATCAGGGTGAAATGCCGCAGGCGCCGAACGCCCTGGATGTGCTGCGTGAAAAATGGGCTGCTGCCTTTACGCAGGATCAGGCCTACAACGCCAATCTGGCCTTGAGCGGCAAAGGGTTCTCCCTGGGTGAAAGCGCCCCGGTGGACTGGGCTCAGTTGCTCGCATAAGCCTGGCGGACAGGTATAAGGATTCAGGCATGTTCAACGGTAAATCGATTTTCATCTCAGGCGGCACCGGGTCGTTCGGTCGCAACTTCATCCGCCGCTTGCTGGAGCAATACCAGCCCAAGCGAGTGGTGGTGTTTTCTCGGGACGAACTCAAGCAGTACGAGATGCAGCAAACATTCAACGCGCCGTGCATGCGTTACTTCCTTGGCGATGTGCGCGATGCCGAGCGTTTGCGTCAGGCCATGCGCGGTATCGATTATGTGGTGCATGCCGCAGCGTTGAAGCAAGTGCCGGCGGCCGAGTACAACCCGACAGAATGCATCCGCACCAACGTCAACGGTGCGGAAAACATCATCGCCGCTGCCATCGACAACGGCGTGAAGCAAGTCGTCGCGTTGTCCACGGACAAGGCGGCCAGCCCGATCAACTTGTATGGCGCGACCAAGCTGCTGTCGGACAAGCTGTTCGTCGCCGCCAACAACATCGCTGGCGAACAGCAGACCCGTTTTGCCGTGGTTCGCTACGGTAACGTGGCCGGTTCCCGTGGCTCGGTGGTGCCGTTCTTCAGCAAGCTGATCAACGAGGGCGCCAAGGAGCTGCCAATCACCGATGAGCGCATGACCCGGTTCTGGATCACCCTCGATCACGGTGTGCAGTTCGTGCTCGACAGCTTCGCGCGCATGCATGGCGGCGAAGTGTTTGTGCCGAAGATTCCGTCGATACGCATTGTCGACCTGGCCTTGGGCATGGCTGAGCACTTGCCGCATAAACATGTGGGGATTCGCCCCGGCGAGAAGCTCCACGAGTTGATGGTGCCGGTGGACGATGCGCGCATGACCCTGGAGTTCGCCGATCACTACACGATCCAGCCATCGATCCGCTTCACCAGCGTCGATGTGGATTTCGCCGTGGATAAGCTGGGCGAGCGGGGGAAACCGGTAGGCGAAGATTTCGAGTACCGCTCTGACACCAACCCGCACTTCCTGTCGGTGGGGCAAATTGCAGATCTGCACGCTCGGTTGTCGGCATGATTCCCTATGGTCGGCAAAGCCTTGATCAGGGGGACATCGATGCGGTGGTCGAGGTCTTGCAGTCCGACTGGCTGACCCAGGGGCCGGCCATCGAGCGTTTCGAACGGGCGATGGCCGAACGCTGCCAGGCTGATTTTGCCGTCGCGGTGTGCAACGCCACGGCCGCCCTGCACATCGCTTGCCTGGCCGCTGGCCTGGGGCCGGGTGATCGGTTGTGGACGACGCCCAACACCTTCCTGGCTTCGGCCAACTGTGGTCGCTATTGCGGCGCCGCAGTGGATTTTGTCGATATCGATCCCCAGACCTGGAACCTCGACGCCGAGGTATTGGCCGCCAGGCTTGCCCAGGCCGAGCGTGACGGCACGTTGCCGAAAGTGCTGGTGGCCGTGGCGTTCTCCGGGCAGAGCTGCGACATGCGCAGGATTGCCGGGTTGGCCGAGCGTTATGGCTTTACGGTCATCGAAGATGCGTCCCATGCGGTCGGCGCGTCCTACGCCGGTCGTCCGGTGGGCTGTGGCGAGTTCGCGGCAATGACGGTGTTCAGCTTCCATCCGGTGAAAATCATAACCAGCGCCGAGGGCGGCATGGTCCTGACCAACCGCCCGGACCTCGCCGAGCGCCTGCAACGCTTGCGCAGCCATGGCATGACCCGGGATCCTGCGCAGATGACCGAGCCGAGCCACGGGCCCTGGTACTACCAACAGGTGGAACTGGGTTTCAACTATCGCCTCACTGATCTGCAAGCGGCGCTGGGGTTGTCGCAGTTGGGCAAGCTCGATGAGTTTGTCGTGCGTCGGCGTGAGCTGGCAGCACGTTATCAGCGCTTGCTGGCGCACTTGCCGCTGACCTTGCCTGGTGCGCAGGCGGACGCTGAATCGGCGTGGCATCTGTACGTGGTGCGCCTGCAACTCGACCGAATCAAGCTCAGTCATCGTCAAGTATTCGAAGGGTTGCGGGCCGCCGGGGTCGGTGTGAACCTGCACTACATTCCCGTGCATTTGCAGCCGTACTATCGCCAACTGGGATTCGCCGAGGGTGACTTCCCGCAAGCCGAACGCTACTACGCCGAAGCCATCAGCCTGCCGCTGTTTCCGTTGCTCAGCGATGAGCAGCAGGATTATGTGGTCGAGCAACTGCGACGGCTGACTGAATAACTGCCGCAGAGCGGCTGATGGAAAATGTGCGATGCGTGAACTGACCGAGCAGGAAAAATTCTGGCAAGGCGACTTCGGCAACCAGTACGTCGAACGTAACGTCGGGCAACCATTGGTGGCGGCCAACCTGGCCTTGTTTGCCAAGGCGTTGACGCGAGCCGGGCGTATTGAAAGTCTGTTGGAGCTGGGTACCAATGCCGGGAACAACTTGCAGGCCTTGCACCAGTTGTTGCCGCAATGCGAATTGTTCGGCGTCGAGATCAACGCCAGTGCCTGCGCCCAGGCCCGAACGCTGGGCATCGGGCAGATCTGGCACGGCTCGCTGTTTGATTTTCCGCGTGAGCGCAGCTTCGACCTGACCCTGAGTAAAGGCGTGCTGATTCATCTCGCTCCAGAGCTGTTGCCAGCCGCCTATGCGCAGCTGTATGAGCTGAGCCAGCGCTACATACTGATCGCGGAGTACTACAATCCTTCGCCGGTTGAAGTCTCGTATCGCGGCAACAGCGGCAAGCTGTTCAAGCGTGATTTTGCCGGTGAAATGCTCGATCGCTACGACGACCTGCAGTTGCTCGATTACGGATTTGGCTACCACCGCGATCGGCAATTCCCGGTCGACGACATCACCTGGTTTCTTCTGGAAAAACGCCCTTGAACAGCGTCGCCATCATTCCGGCTCGCGGTGGCAGCAAACGTATACCGCGCAAGAATCTCAAGCTGTTCGATGGCGTGCCGATGATTGTCCGCTCGATTCGGACCGCCATTGATTCGGGGTTGTTCTCCCAGGTGGTGGTCAGCACCGATGATCCAGCAATCGCCGAACTGGCGCGTTCGGCAGGCGCCCAAGTGCCGTTCATGCGCCCGGCAGCGCTGGCCGACGACTTCACCGGCACCGCCGCGGTAATTGCCCATGCGCTGCAAGCCCTGCGCGAGCAAGGTCAGCAGTTCGATTACGCCTGTTGCATTTACGCCACCGCGCCGCTGCTGCAGGCGCGATTTCTCAAGCAAGGGCTGCAGTTGCTGGAACAGCATCCGGACAGGTCCTTCGCATTCTCGGTGTGCGATTTCGGCTTTCCCGTTCAGCGAGCCCTGACCGTTGACGATCAGGGGGCGCTGACTGCGCTTTACCCTGAGTTTCGCGAAACTCGCTCACAGGATTTGCCAGCGGCATATCAAGACGCCGGCCAGTTCTATTGGGGACGCAGCAAGGCCTGGTTGAACGGTGAGGTGCTGTATTCACCGGCAAGCTTGCCGGTCATCCTGCCGCGCTATCTGGTGCAGGACATCGACACGCCTGAAGACTGGAAGCGCGCCGAATACCTCTACGCCGCTCTGAAGGCGGGAGGGGAGCTGCAATGAGAGTGCTGATCCGTGCCGACGCTTCGCCCACCATTGGCAGCGGACACATCGCCCGCTGCCTGACCCTGGCCAGGGTGTTGCGCGGGCAGGGCAGCCATGTGGCCTTTGCCTGTCGTCTGTTGCCGGGGCATCGCCTGGATGCGTTGCGGGCCGAGGGCTTCGAAACCTTTGCGCTTCCCGAGCGTTATGAGGGTGAAGATCTGCAGCAGGCCATCGAATCCATGTTGCCGTGGCAGGCGGACATTGCCGCGCTGGGGCAGGTGCTGCAAAGCCATTCGGCGTTCGACTGGGTCATCGTCGATCACTACGGCCTGGATCATCACTGGCAGACCGCCGCCCGCCGCTGGGCGCCACGGATCGCCGCGCTGGACGACCTGTCCAGCCGAACCTACAGCGTCGACCTGCTGCTGAACCAGAACCTCTCAGGTACAGCTGAGGCTTACGCATCGCTGCTGGCGCCCGGCTGCCGGACTTTGCTCGGCCCACGATTTGCCCTGCTGCGCGAGGAGTTCTGCTGTCCGCCGATCGAGATCAAACCGAGAGCCAGACGCGTACTGGTGAATTTCGGCGGGTTCGACGCGGCGATGCAGACTCATCACGCGATGCTGGCGCTGATGGATTTCCATGAGTTGGAAGTCGATTTTGTGGCCGGTGCCGATAACCCGGCCTGGACGCAGATGCAGGCCCTGGCGGCAGGTCGTCCGCTCTGGCGTTTGCATGCGTTTGTCAGCGACTTTTACCGGTTGATGACTGAAGCGGACCTGTTCATTGGCGCTGGCGGTGGTACCAGTTGGGAGCGAGCGGCCCTGGGGCTGCCAACGATCAGCATTGCGGTGTCAAACAATCAGCAGGCCAATGGCGAGGTGATGGCGGCTGCGGGTGCGCATGTGTTCATGGGTGCCCGCGAGCAGGTCAGCGTCGAGCAATTGCGCCTGGCCATCGGTTTTGTCGCGGACAATCAGGGCCTGCGCCAGAGCATGGCGGCACGATCGCGTCAGCTGGTCGACGGTCGTGGCGCACAGCGAGTGGCGGCGGCGCTGGCGGGCGCTGTGTTGAGCGTGCGCCGGGCAACCATGGCTGATGCACAATTGTTGTTCGATGGGCGCAATGCCGAGCCGGTGCGGCGCTGGTCGCTGGAGAGCGGTGTGATCGAATGGTCCGCGCATCAGAACTGGCTGACCGCAAGCCTGAGCAACGCCCGGCGGCTGTTGCTGATCGCCGAGGCCGATGACGGGCCGGTCGGCGTGTTGCGTTATGACCTGCGCGGCTTTGCCGCCGAAGTGTCGATTTACCTGTTCGAAGACCGGCTCGGCCTGGGCTGGGGCAGGGCGCTGCTGGCGCGGGGTGAAGCCTTTGCGATGGCCCATTGGCCGCAACTGGAGTCGCTCAACGCAACCGTAATGCCGGGCAACCAGCCTTCATTGAAGGTTTTTCGCGAAGCCGGTTTCACCCAGAGCGCTTGCGCGTTCACTCGCGTATTGAAGGATCACAGAAATGACTAGTTTCAAGATTGGCGAGCGCCTGATCGGTGCCGAAGCGCCGCCATTCATCATTGCCGAGATGAGTGGCAACCATAACCAGTCGCTTGAACTGGCCCTGCGGATTGTCGAAGCCGCTGCCAGGGCCGGTGCTCATGCGTTGAAGCTGCAAACCTACACCGCCGAGACCATGACGCTGGATTTATCCGAAGGTGAGTTCTTCATCAAGGACCCCAACAGCCTCTGGGCGGGTTCCTCGTTGTACGCGCTGTATGAGAAGGCGCATACGCCATGGGAATGGCACGCGCCGATCTTTGCCCGGGCCAGGGAGCTGGGCATGCTGGCATTCTCGACCCCTTTCGATGAGACAGCGGTGGACTTCCTCGAAAGCCTCGACGTGCCGGCCTACAAAATCGCCAGTTTCGAAAACACCGACTTGCCGCTGATTCGACGGGTGGCCGCCACTGGCAAGCCGTTGATCATTTCCACAGGCATGGCCAGCATTGCCGAGCTCGATGAATCCGTACGCGCCGCCCGGGAGGCCGGTTGCAAGGATCTGGTGCTGCTCAAGTGCACCAGCACCTATCCGGCGACGCCCGCCAACAGCAATGTGCGAACGATTCCCCATCTGCGCGAACTGTTTGGCTGTGAAGTGGGTTTGTCGGACCATTCCATGGGTGTCGGGGTGTCCGTCGCGGCGGTGGCGCTGGGGGCTACGGTGGTGGAAAAACATTTCACCCTCGACCGTTCGGCGGGTGGTGTGGACGCCAGCTTCTCTCTGGAACCCGCGGAACTGGCCAGTCTGGTAGTCGAAACCGAGCGGGCCTGGCAGTCCATGGGGCAGGTGCATTACGGCGTGACCGAGGCCGAGCGCAAGTCCCTGGTGTACCGCCGTTCGCTCTATGTGACTCAGGACATGACCGCCGGCGAACCCTTCAGCACCGCCAATCTGCGGGCCATTCGTCCGGGCCTGGGACTCGCCCCCAAACACGCTGAAAGTCTTCTGGGGCGCCGCGCCCGTGGGGCGATCAAGCGTGGAACAGCGCTGGATTGGTCGTTGGTCGAATAACCTGTCGCGGGTCTGATTCGGCAAAATAGCGTGACCTGCGAGTCATAACGCGCATCTTCACTGTATTGTATTAACCGGGAAGGTGGCGCCTGGGGTCTGACTGGCCCAGTGATTGCCTTTTTATTCTTCCCGTTGTCGCCGCCTCGGGGTGACGTTTTTCTCTGTTTGTCGGCGCCCCTCGAATCCTTGCGAGCGGTGGTATTGGGCTGTTTATTATTGGGAAGCCGTAATGATTGGCATAAAAAGCATTGCGAGCTACGTTCCTGTAGCCGGCGTGGACAATTACGCACAAGGTGCAAAATTCGATAAGGATGAAGAGTTCATCCTGGGCAAGATCGGTTCGGCCTTCCTGCCGCGCAAAGGCGCTGAACAGGAAACATCCGATCTGTGCGTTGAAGCGGCCAATGCGCTGTTTGCCAGCAACCCTGATCTGAAACGCGAATCCATTGATGCGCTGATCGTCGTTACCCAGAACGGTGACGAAGAAGGTCTGCCCCACACGGCTGCCATCGTCCAGGACAAGCTGGGCCTGCCGACGACCGTGGCGGCGTTCGATATTTCCCTGGGCTGTTCCGGTTATGTCTACGGCATTTATGCGATCAAGGGCTTCATGGAAGCCGCTGGCCTGAAGAATGGCCTGTTGATCACCGCCGACCCGTATTCGAAAATCGTCGACCCGGAAGACCGCAACACCACCATGCTGTTTGGTGACGCGGCTACCGCCACCTGGATGGGCGAGGACCCGGTCTGGGCGCTGGGCAAGGCCAAGTTCGGTACCGATGGCGCCGGTGCGCCGCACTTGAAGGTGACTGACGGGGTGTTCTTCATGAACGGTCGTCAGGTGTTCAACTTCGCACTGCTCAAGGTTCCGGCGCATTTGCATGAATTGCTCGCTGAATCGAGTCTCTCGGCGGACGATATCGATGCTTTCTGTATTCACCAGGGCAGTGCGGCGATCGTCGATGCGGTGGCGCGACGCTTCGAAGGCGAGCCGGAGAAGTTCATCAAGGACATGGTCGAGACCGGTAATACCGTGTCATCGAGCATTCCGTTGCTCCTGGAGAAGCACGTTCTTGATTCGAGCTGGAAACGCGTGGCGCTGAGCGGTTTTGGTGTGGGGCTATCCTGGGGTTCGGCGATCATCTATCGTTCCTGAGTGAAAGTCTTTTCATAAAAAAGACCGATACAAAAAAAGCGTTCAAGGGGTAACCTTGGACGCTTTTTTTGCTTTAAAGGAATGCGAGGCTGCATGAGCGAATGGTTTGAAGACAATGCTCAAGTGATACAGCGACGCTGGCCGGCGCTGTATTCGCGACTGTTGATGGAGGACGGCGAGGTCCCGGTCGAGCTGCTCAAAGGCATGGACTCGACACTCAGTGTGGATGGCATCCAGCTCACCAGTCGACATGATCGTCTTCACGAAGCCCGTATCCAGGCAGCCAGCCTGCCTCTCGACAAGCCCCGGCTGCACGTCTACGGCACTGGACTCGGGGATCTGCCTCGCGTGTTGCTGGAGCGTCCAGGGCTCGAGAAGTTGTATGTTCACATCCTCAATGGCGCGCTGTTCAAGCTGGTGCTGCAACTGCTTGATCACCAGCAATGGCTTGAACATCCGCGAGTAGAGCTATTGTTTGCCGGCGACCTGCCGGACATCTGCACGCCGTTTTTTGCATTGCCGGCTGAAATGCTGCTGGCGGATGACTTCAACGCGAAGATCCGTGATCGACTGGTCAGCGAAGTGCATCTGAGCTTCAACAATCGCGAGTTCGATCCGCAGTCACCGTTCATTCGGCAGCGCCTGCAGGATTGCCTTGATGTGTTGCTCACCGACGCGGACGTGGCGCAATTGTTTGGCACCTGTGCCGGTCGGGAAATCTATGTGATCGGTACCGGGCCGACGCTCGAAGGGCATTTTCAGCGGCTGGCGGAGGTGCGCAGGCAAGCCGAGCGTCCCCTCTTCATTTGTGTCGATACGGCGTATCGACCCTTGCGCGAAAACGGGATCGCACCGGATCTTGTGGTGAGCATCGACCAGCGCATCAGTTTTCGGCATTTGCCCTTCGAAGAGTCCGACGGTATCCCGCTGGTCTACATGCCCATGAGCGACCCGCAGGTGCTGAAGGCCTGGAGGGGCAAACGCTATGGCGGTTATTCCCCCAGCCCTATTTATGCGCAGTTGCGTCAGCAGTACCCACGGGGACAGTTGCATGTAGGCGGCAGCGTGATCCACCCGGCGGTCGACCTGGCGGTAAAAATGGGTGCTGCGCGCATTACCTTGTTCGGCGCTGACTTCGCCTTTCCGATGAACAAGACCCATGCCGGCTGGAATGACGGTGACCTTGGGCCGGCGGTCAGTCAGGCGCGGCACTGGGTGTTGGACGGGCAGGGTGAGCGTGTCAGGACACAGCTGAATTTCCGCAGTTACCTGTGCGTGCTCGAGCGCTATATCGCCGGGCATCCACAGGTGCGTTTCCTTAACAGCAGTCGGGCCGGGGCAATGATTGCCGGGACACAGTTCAATACGGATTTCGCGCAATGAATGCCAGGTTGAAATGCCTCAATGAATGCCGTCAGTGCGCCCAAATGTTCCGTTTGGGACGAGATGTCGAAGCGGCGTTGACCATGGTCGATGTGATCGATGAGGCGCAGGCATTGGTGTTGACCGCGTCTCAGGATGTTCAGCAGGCATGGACCTGCGTGTTGACTCAAATGCTGGCCTGTCAGGAGCGTCAGGATTGGTTGGGGCTTGCCGACTTCCTGGAGTACGAGTTGTTGGAGCTGCTGGAATCCGTTCCGTCTTGAGCCGGGCCGACCGCGCTGGCGCGCGGGTTTGCGTCAGGGTTGATTTTATGGCGTCATTTTTTTGCGGTTGAGGGGCGCTAAGCCCTTGTTTTCTCGGGGGTGGCAGGGTGATGGCAATTTTTTTTAAAAAAGCCCTCAAGCAACCTGCCAACCCGACGATAACTATTACGAAGGTTCTCTAGGCCATACCCGGCGGTTGCCAGGGCCGGAAGCCGCAGTACCCAACCAACGAGGAATTCGTCATGGCTTTAACAGTAAACACCAACACCACGTCGTTGAACGTTCAGAAGAACCTGAACCGTGCTTCCGACGCTCTGTCGACTTCGATGCAGCGCCTGTCTTCCGGCCTGAAAATCAACAGCGCCAAAGACGACGCAGCTGGCCTGCAGATCGCTACTCGCATGACTTCGCAGATCCGTGGTGGTAACCAGGCAATCCAGAACGCCAACGACGGTATCTCCGTTGCCCAGACCGCTGAAGGCGCTCTGCAAGCATCGACCGACATTCTGCAGCGTATGCGTGAACTGGCTGTTAAAGCACGTAACGGCACCAACGGTACTGCTGACCAGACTGCTACCAACTCCGAATTCGCTCAGATGTCTGACGAATTGACCCGTATCTCGGCTTCCACCAACCTGAACGGCAAAAACCTGCTGGACGGTTCGGCTGGTACTGTACAGCTGCAAGTCGGCGCCAACACCGGTTCGGCCAACCGTATCGACCTGGTACTGAGCTCCAAGTTCGACGCCGTTTCCCTGTCCGTAGGCAGTGGTACTGTTGTTCTGACCGGTGCGACTTCTGCCACTCTGTCTGCGAACATCGACAACGCGATCACTGCGATCGACGCTGCAATTGCAAACATCAACGCCACTCGCGCAAACCTGGGTGCTTCGCAAAACCGTCTGACCAGCACCATCTCCAACCTGCAGAACATCGTGGAAAACACCACTGCAGCACAGGGTCGTGTACAAGACACCGACTTCGCCGCAGAAACCGCGAACCTGACCAAGCAGCAAACTCTGCAACAGGCTTCCACTTCGGTTCTGGCTCAAGCCAACCAACTGCCTTCCGCTGTACTGAAACTGCTTCAGTAATTTCGGAATGAGTTTAAGCGGGAGGGTGTGCTGGTCACGCTCTCTCGCTTTTTACGTTAAGAGGTGATGGACATGGATATGAGCGTAAAGCTTAACGTGTCTTATCCGGCTCCCCAGTCAGCGAGTGCCGTTTCGGATAAGCAGCCAGAAAAGCCTGTGGCCGCCGATGTTGCTCCGGTGGTGGATAAAAAACAGGATGCGAATGACACCAAGCTGAAACAGGCCGTGCAGGAGATCGAAAAGTTTGTCCAGTCGATCAAGCGCAATCTGGAGTTCTCGATAGACGAGCAATCCGGAAAGGTCGTCGTCAAGGTGATTGCAAGCGAGACGGGCGAGGTCGTTCGGCAGATCCCCTCCGCAGAAGCGCTGAAGCTGGCAGATAGCTTGAACAATGCCAGTCACGTATTGTTCGACGCCAAAGCCTGATAGCTGGCACGAATAATGTTTGTACGATCTTTGGGCGCCGGTAAGGGTCAAAAGACTGGCTGCAACTTGAAGGGAGACAAAACATGGCAAGTCCAATTTTACCGGGTACGGGCCTGGGTTCTGGCCTGGACATTGGTTCGATCGTCACGGCACTGGTCAACTCCGACAAGGCGGCCAAGCAGACGCAGATCGACACTCAGACCAAGTCCAACACGCTGAAGATTTCCGGCGTGGGATCATTGAAAAGCGCACTGACGGCTTTCCAGACCGCACTGACCAATCTTGGCAGCACGACCAATCCTGCGTTTGCCGGCTTTACGGCGACTTCGGGTACTCCGTCGATCCTTACTGCGACCTCTGACAACACAGCCGTTGCCGGTACCTACAGTGTTGTCGTGAACAGCCTGGCCACCGGTTCGAAAGTAGCCAGTGCTTCTTTTGCCGGCGGAGCGGCCAGTGCCATTCCGAGTGGTACCCTGAAAATCAGTCAGAATGGCACTGATTACAATGTCACGATTCCTGCCAATGCGACCTTGCAGTCAACGCGGGATGCGATCAACTCGGCGCAGGCGAGCAACGGTATTTCCGCCAACATCGTGACCGACAGCAGCGGTTCGTCGCGTCTGGTGATCAGCTCCAGCAAGACCGGCGCGGGCTCGGATCTTGTTGTCAGCGGTATTGCGGGTCTTGCAATCGATGGCACTCAGCCGATGGGGGCTAATCCTTCGGCCTCCGCTTCCGGGGCTGTCAACGGGATTGCCACGGATGCATCGCTGAGCATCGATGGTCTGGCAGTGACCAGCAAGAGCAACACGGTGACGGGCGCCATCAGCGGTTTGACCCTGAACCTGGCGTCCGTGAGCACCGGCACTCCTCCGGCTGCGGCGACTGTCACGGTGGGGACCAACTCCACCGGTCTGCAAACATCGATCCAGTCGTTCGTCGATTCCTACAACACCCTGATGAACACCATCAACAGTCTGTCAAAGGCAACAGCGGACAAAGATGGCAAGCTCACGGTTCAGGCGGCGTTTACCGGTGACTCGATGCCACGTGCGTTGATCTCCGATATCCGCGGCGTGTTGACTGCTCCCGGGGCGGGCGGCCCGTTGGCTGTGTTGTCGCAGATCGGCGTAATGACGGACCAGAACACCGGCAACCTGGCGTTCGATACCACTGCGTTCAACAAGACGATGTCCACCAGCGGCATGAGTGGTCAGGTGCAGCAGTTATTCAGCGGAACCGACGCCACCAATGGCCTGCTGGCGCGCATGGGCAAGGCAATCACGCCGTACGTTCAGACCGGTGGCTTGCTCGATCAGCGCAACTCCAACCTGCAAACCGTGAGCAAGACCCTCTCCGATCAGCAGGCTGCGCTGGATTTGCGAGTCACCAACATGACGGCGACGCTGACCGCCAAATACAACGCCATGGACCTGCTGGTCGGGCAAATGAAGGCGACGGCGAGCAGCATCACCTCGTTCTTCACTTCGTTGAACGCGCAGAAATCCAACGGCTAGTCATGAGCTGACGACAAAAACCCGGCTACGCCTTTTGGCGTGCGCCGGGTTTTTGTCTTTTGAACTAAAGTTTTCTGACTCTCGGGCGATACACTGGTCATACGAGTCAGTGTGGTAATGAGGTAGAACATGAATCCAATGTTAGCCCTTCGGCAATATCAGAAAGTGGGCGCGCATGCCCAGGCGTCCGAAGCGAGTCCGCATCGTTTGGTGCAAATGCTCATGGAAGGTGGCCTGGATCGAATTGCTCAGGCCAAAGGCGCCATCGAGCGCAAGGATATTCCCGGCAAGTGCGTGTCCATCAGCAAGGCCATCGGCATCATTGGCGGCCTGCGTGAAGGCCTGGATCTTGAAAGCTGCGCCGATGCGGTGGGCGAACTCGACAGTCTCTACATCTACATGATGAAGCGTCTGGCAGAGGCGAACATCAGCAACGATCTGAAGATCCTCGATGAGGTTGCCGGGTTGCTTCGTACGGTGAAAGAAGGCTGGGACGGTATTGCTACGCCAGGTCCGCAGTTCTAGGGAGATCGCCATGAGTCTTGTGTTGCAGCGAATTGAACACACGCGTGAAGCGCTGGTTGATGCGCTTGCCGAGCGCAACTGGGAGGCTATCGGTCAATTGGACCTGGATTGCCGTTCCTGCATGGAAGACGTCTTGAGTGAGGCTTCGCTGGACGAGGAGGTGCTTCGCAGCAATCTCGAAGAGCTGCTGTATGTCTACAAGCAGTTACTTGAGGTGGCGATGGGGGAGAGGCAGGCGATAGTCGACGAAATGTCTCAGATCCAGCAAGCGCGGAACGCGGCAAAGGTTTACCATCTGTTTGGTTAATTAATCCTCGGTTAATCCAAACATAGTGCGCCATAAATTTGACTGTGCACGGTTTTTTGACTTAACTAGTGGCTGGTTCCAGATTTCAGTCGTCTTCAGGCATGACCTGCCTGCAAGCGTTTAGCTTGCCCCAGCATTTTGGGCATTGAGTTGACTAGGGAAGTTGCTATTGCATGTGGCGTGAAACCAAAATTCTGCTGATTGATGACGATAGCGTCCGCCGCCGCGACCTGGCGGTGATTTTAAATTTTCTGGGCGAAGAAAATTTACCCTGCGGTAGCCACGACTGGCAGCAGGCTGTCGGCTCTTTGTCGTCAAGTCGTGAAGTAATCTGTGTCCTCATCGGGACGGTCAATGCTCCTGGTGCACTGGTGGGCTTGTTAAAGACACTCTCGAACTGGGATGAGTTCCTTCCGGTTTTGCTGATGGGCGATAATTCTTCGATTGATCTGCCTGAAGACCAGCGTCGCAGAGTGCTTTCGACCCTCGAAATGCCACCCAGCTACAGCAAGCTGCTCGACTCCCTGCACCGTGCCCAGGTCTATCGCGAGATGTACGACCAGGCCCGTGAGCGCGGTCGTCATCGCGAGCCCAATCTTTTCCGTAGCCTTGTCGGCACCAGCCGGGCGATTCAACACGTCCGTCAGATGATGCAGCAAGTCGCCGATACCGATGCCAGCGTGCTGATCCTCGGTGAGTCGGGGACGGGCAAGGAAGTGGTTGCGCGCAACCTGCATTACCACTCCAAGCGCCGTGAGGCACCATTCGTGCCGGTCAACTGCGGGGCGATCCCTGCAGAGCTGCTGGAAAGCGAATTGTTCGGTCATGAGAAGGGCGCCTTCACCGGCGCGATCACCAGCCGTGCCGGGCGTTTCGAGCTGGCCAACGGCGGCACCCTGTTCCTCGACGAAATCGGCGACATGCCGTTGCCGATGCAGGTCAAATTGCTGCGCGTTTTGCAGGAGCGCACCTTCGAGCGTGTGGGCAGCAACAAGACCCAGAGCGTCGATGTGCGCATCATTGCTGCGACCCACAAGAATCTCGAAAGCATGATCGAGATCGGCACCTTTCGCGAAGACCTGTATTACCGCCTGAATGTGTTCCCGATCGAGATGGCGCCGCTACGCGAACGTGTCGAAGACATCCCGCTGTTGATGAACGAATTGATCTCGCGCATGGAGCACGAAAAGCGCGGTTCGATCCGATTCAACTCGGCGGCAATCATGTCGCTGTGCCGTCATGGCTGGCCAGGTAACGTCCGCGAGCTGGCGAACCTGGTGGAGCGCATGGCGATCATGCATCCGTACGGTGTGATCGGTGTGGTCGAGTTACCGAAAAAATTCCGCTACGTCGATGACGAAGACGAGCAACTGGTCGACAGCCTGCGCACCGATCTGGAAGAGCGGGTGGCCATCAACGGCCACACTCCGGACTTCAGCGCCAACGCCATGCTGCCGCCGGAAGGCCTGGACCTGAAGGACTACCTAGGCGGTCTGGAGCAAGGCTTGATTCAGCAGGCCCTGGATGATGCCAACGGTATTGTGGCGCGCGCTGCCGAGCGCCTGCGTATCCGTCGCACCACCCTGGTGGAGAAGATGCGCAAGTACGGCATGAGTCGTCGTGAGGGTGATGAACAGGCGGATGATTGACGCCTGTTTTTCAAGTCCTTCATTTATGGGCGGTTTTTTTTAGGCACGGGTATTGCTAAGTCCCTCGCAACGTTCCGTTTCACTGACGGTCAGCCACGCGAGAGAGCACGATGCCCCAAGCCGCCCAGATGTCTCCTGTCTCAGATGCTTTTGGCCAAGCCCTGGGGCAACCGTCGTCGGTAGAGCAGGCAAGCCGGCAGGGTCTTGAAGAGGCTTTTGCCCTGTTCAACCAGATGTCGAGCCAGTTGACCGATTCCTACAGCATGCTCGAAGCCCGGGTCACTGAACTCAAGGGTGAGCTGGCGGTGGTCAGTGCCCAGCGCATGCAGGAGCTGGCGGAAAAGGAACGCCTGGCCAACCGCCTGCAAAACCTCCTGGATCTCTTGCCTGGCGGCGTCATCGTCATTGACGCCCAGGGCATCGTGCGCGAAGCCAATCCCGCGGCCTGCGAACTGCTCGGGCTGCCCCTTGAGGGCGAGCTGTGGCGCCATGTCATTGCACGGTGCTTTGCGCCCCGCGAGGACGATGGTCATGAAGTCTCCCTCAAGGATGGCCGGCGTTTGTCGATTGCCACGCGCTCGCTGGATGCGGAGCCCGGTCAATTGGTGTTGCTTACCGATCTGACTGAAACCCGTCATCTGCAAGATCAGCTGGCCCGTCACGAACGTCTGTCGTCTCTGGGGCGAATGGTCGCGTCGCTGGCTCATCAGATCCGTACGCCCTTGTCTGCCGCGTTGCTGTACGCCAGTCATTTGACCGAGCAGGCATTGCCGGTCGAGACACAGCAACGGTTCGCCGGGCGCCTCAAGGAACGCCTGCATGAGCTGGAGCATCAAGTGCGCGATATGTTGGTGTTTGCCCGTGGCGAGTTGCCCTTGACCGATCGGGTCACCCCCAGGCAACTGATGCAGTCGCTGCAAGCGGCGGCGCTGACCCATGTGCAGGGCCTGCCGATCCGCTGGCAGTGCGACAGTCATGCCGGCGAGTTGCTGTGCAGTCGCGACACCCTGGTCGGAGCCATTCTGAACCTCATCGAAAACGCCATTCAGGCCAGCGGCGGTGATGTCCGTCTGAAGGTTCATCTGTACACCCGTGAAAACACGTTGCGCCTGTGTGTCAGTGATAGCGGCAGCGGTATCGATGATGCCGTGCTGGCGCGTTTGGGGGAGCCGTTTTTCACTACGAAATCCACCGGAACCGGCCTGGGCCTGACCGTGGTCAAGGCGGTTGCGCGTGCTCATCAGGGAGAATTGCAACTGCGCTCGCGGTTGGGGCGCGGCACGTGTGCGCAGGTGGTACTGCCGCTTTTTTCCGGTGAAAAAACCGGTGCCCCGGGAGTCGAGTAAACGTCATGGGTATCAAGGTTCTGCTGGTCGAGGACGACCGCGCGCTACGCGAGGCGCTGGCCGACACGCTGTTGCTCGCGGGGCACGATTACAAAGCCGTCGGTTCGGCAGAAGAGGCACTGGTTGCCGTTGGGGGCGAGGCGTTCAGCCTGGTGGTCAGTGACGTCAACATGCCGGGCATGGACGGCCATCAGTTGCTCGGTTTGCTGCGCACGCGTCAACCGCAACTGCCGGTGTTGCTGATGACGGCACATGGTGCCGTCGAGCGCGCGGTCGATGCGATGCGTCAGGGCGCTGCGGATTATCTGGTCAAGCCGTTCGAGCCCAAGGCCTTGCTTGATCTGGTCGCCCGCCATGCCCTGGGCAGTCTCGGCGTCCCCGAGAGTGAAGGGCCGGTAGCGTTCGAACCGGCCAGTGCGCAATTGCTCGAACTGGCTGCGCGGGTTGCCCGCAGTGATTCCACGGTGTTGATTTCCGGTGAGTCGGGCACGGGCAAGGAGGTGCTGGCGCGCTACATTCATCAGCATTCCCATCGTGCCAGCCAGCCATTCATTGCGATCAACTGTGCGGCGATCCCGGACAACATGCTGGAGGCCACGCTGTTCGGTCATGAAAAGGGCTCGTTCACCGGTGCCATAGCCGCGCAGGCCGGCAAGTTCGAACAGGCCGATGGCGGCACCATCCTGCTTGATGAAATTTCCGAAATGCCTCTGGGTCTGCAGGCCAAACTACTGCGGGTGTTGCAAGAGCGCGAAGTGGAGCGGGTCGGTGCGCGCAAGCCGATCACCCTGGACATTCGTGTCGTCGCGACCACCAACCGTGATCTGGCCGCAGAAGTGGCGGCGGGGCGATTCCGTGAAGACCTTTACTATCGCCTGTCGGTGTTTCCGCTGGCCTGGCGTCCTCTGCGCGAGCGCGCTGCTGACATCCTGCCTTTGGCCGAGCGACTGCTGGCCAAACACGTCAATAAAATGAAACATGCCGCGGCGCGACTGTCGCCCGAGGCGCAGGCTTGCCTGGTCGGTTACCCGTGGCCCGGGAACGTCCGTGAGCTGGATAACGCGATTCAGCGTGCGCTGATCCTGCAGCAGGGCGGCTTGATTCAGCCACAGGATTTCTGCCTGAGCGGCCCGGTCGCCTGTGCGCCTTTGCCGGCCATGGCGTCGGTGCCGACCTCTGTTCGGGTTTTGGAGGTCGAAGCCGAATCTGCCGGGGCGCTTGGCGATGATCTGCGTCGCCGTGAGTTCCAGATGATTATCGACACCTTGCGCACCGAGCGTGGCCGACGTAAAGAGGCCGCCGAGCGCCTGGGCATCAGCCCGCGTACCTTGCGCTACAAGTTGGCGCAAATGCGCGATGCGGGAATGGACGTGGAAGCCTGTCTGTTCGCCACCTGAACGCGTGCTTGTGTAGGCGCGAGCCTGCTCGCGATGGTCGTTAACGATGACTCGGGGTTTCAGGATAAACGCGGTGCTCTTGCGCTCATCGCGAGCAGCCTCGCTCCTGCAGGACGAGGTTCGGCTCAGGGCCGTGGATGGCTTTTATTGGGCGCAGTCGCGGAGCTGGCACCCTTGTTGCTAACACCTCACTACCCGCCGAGTGAGTGTCAAAAAATTGCGGGACGCTAACGACGTAGTTCGTCAAAGAGAGAGACCATGAGCCAAGGTATTGAATTCAATCGGTTGATGCTGGATATGCGCGCCATGCAAATGGATGCCATGTCTGCGCCGAAGTCGACTGCCGCGGTCCCTGAAATGGGTGGCACCAGCTTTTCCGACATGCTCGGTCAGGCCGTCAATAAAGTGAACGACACCCAACAGGCGTCCAACCAGTTGGCTAACGC
This sequence comes from Pseudomonas sp. TE12234, assembly GCF_054061835.1. NCBI lineage: Bacteria > Pseudomonadati > Pseudomonadota > Gammaproteobacteria > Pseudomonadales > Pseudomonadaceae > Pseudomonas > Pseudomonas sp. TE12234. The sequence goes on along the minus strand of NZ_JBSSEP010000007.1, from coordinate 193,328 downwards.
CTTCGAGATCGGCAAGAGCGGCGTCGACCTGACGGACGTGATGATTTCCTCGCAAAAGGCCAGTGTGTCCTTTCAGGCATTGACCCAGGTGCGTAACAAGCTGGTTCAGGCTTACCAAGACATCATGCAGATGCCGGTTTAAGGACGAGATTGAGTCATGGCAGAAGCAGTCGCCGATAATGTTCCGGCCAAGGCCACACCGGTAGACGGCAAACCGCCGTTGTTCGGCTTGTCCTTCCTGGAAAACCTTTCCGAGATGACCATGCTGCGTCAGGTCGGCCTGCTGGTCGGCCTGGCCGCGAGCGTGGCGATTGGTTTTGCCGTGGTGTTGTGGTCCCAGCAACCGGACTACCGGCCGTTGTACGGCAGTCTTGCCGGTATGGATGCGAAACAGGTCATGGATACCCTGGCCTCCGCCGATATTCCTTACACCGTTGAACCCAATTCCGGTGCCCTGCTGGTCAAGGCCGATGACCTGTCCCGTGCGCGGCTCAAGCTCGCGGCCGCTGGTGTCACTCCCAGCGATGGCAATATCGGTTTTGAAATCCTCGATAAAGAGCAGGGGCTGGGCACCAGCCAGTTCATGGAAGCGACCCGCTACCGTCGCGGCCTCGAAGGCGAGCTGGCGCGGACCATCTCCAGCCTGAACAACGTCAAGGGTGCCCGCGTGCACCTGGCGATTCCAAAAAGCTCGGTGTTCGTGCGCGACGAGCGCAAGCCAAGTGCCTCGGTTCTGGTCGAGCTTTACTCCGGTCGCTCCCTGGAGCCGGGTCAGGTCGTGGCCATCATCAACCTGGTGGCGACCAGCGTTCCCGAGCTGAGCAAGTCGCAGATCACCGTCGTCGACCAGAAAGGCAACCTGCTGTCCGATCAGGCGGAGAACTCCGAACTGACCATGGCCGGCAAGCAGTTCGACTACAGCCGTCGCATGGAAAGCATGCTCACCCAGCGCGTGCATAACATCCTGCAACCGGTACTGGGCAATGATCGCTACAAGGCCGAAGTCTCGGCCGATGTCGATTTCAGCGCCGTCGAATCGACCTCCGAGCAGTTCAACCCGGACCAGCCGGCGTTGCGCAGCGAACAGTCGGTCAACGAACAACGTACCGCCAGCAATGGCCCGCAAGGCGTGCCGGGTGCCCTGAGCAACCAGCCGCCATCGCCGGCCTCGGCGCCGCAAACCACCGGTGGCGCCACTGCGTCGGCCGGCATGGTGCAGCCAGGCCAGCCATTGCTCGATGCCAACGGTCAGCAAGTCATGGACCCGGCCACCGGCCAGCCGATGCTGGCACCGTACCCGGCGGACAAGCGTCAACAATCCACCAAGAACTTTGAGCTCGACCGTTCCATCAGCCACACCAAGCAGCAGCAGGGCCGTTTGAATCGCCTGTCGGTGTCGGTGGTGGTGGATGACCAGGTCAAGATCAACCCGGCCAACGGTGAAACCACCCGTGCGCCGTGGAGCGCCGACGAATTGGCGCGCTTCACGCGTCTGGTGCAGGACGCCGTCGGTTTCGACGCCAGCCGTGGCGACAGCGTCAGCGTGATCAACATGCCGTTCTCCGCCGAGCGCGGTGAAGTGATTGCCGATATTCCGTTCTACTCCCAGCCGTGGTTCTGGGACATCGTCAAGCAAGTGCTGGGCGTCCTGTTCATCCTGGTGCTGGTCTTCGGTGTGCTGCGTCCGGTGCTCAACAACATCACCGGTGGTGGCAAAGGCAAGCAGCTGGCCGGCATCGGCAGCGACGTCGAGTTGGGTGGCATGGGCGGCCTGGACGGCGAACTGGCCAACGACCGCGTCAGCCTCGGTGGCCCGACCAGCATCCTGTTGCCGAGCCCGAGCGAAGGCTATGACGCACAGTTGAACGCAATCAAGAGTCTGGTGGCAGAAGATCCGGGTCGTGTGGCCCAGGTCGTGAAAGAGTGGATTAACGCAGATGAGTGATAACCGAGCCGTTGCCGCCAAGCTGTCCAAGGTCGACAAAGCCGCGATCCTGCTGCTGTCCCTGGGTTCTACCGATGCGGCCCAGGTGCTGCGCCACATGGGGCCCAAGGAGGTCCAGCGTGTTGGCGTGGCGATGGCGCAGATGGGTAACGTGCACCGAGAGCAAGTCGAGCAGGTGATGAGCGAGTTCGTCGACATCGTCGGCGACCAGACCAGCCTGGGCGTCGGCTCCGACGACTACGTGCGCAAAATGCTCACCCAGGCCCTGGGCGAAGACAAGGCCAACGGCCTGATCGACCGGATCCTGCTGGGCGGCAACACCAGTGGCCTCGACAGCCTGAAGTGGATGGAACCGCGCGCCGTCGCCGACGTGATCCGCTACGAGCACCCGCAGATCCAGGCAATCGTGGTGGCGTACCTCGACCCGGATCAGGCCGGTGAAGTGCTCGGCAACTTCGACCACAAGGTGCGACTGGACATCATTCTGCGGGTTTCCTCGCTGAATACCGTGCAGCCGGCAGCCCTGAAAGAGCTCAACCAGATTCTCGAGAAGCAGTTCTCCGGCAACTCGAATGCTTCGCGCACCACCCTGGGCGGCATCAAGCGCGCCGCGGACATCATGAACTTCCTCGACAGCTCGATCGAAGGTCAGTTGATGGACTCGATCCGCGAAGTCGACGAAGACCTGTCCGGTCAGATCGAAGACCTCATGTTCGTGTTCAACAACCTGGCCGATGTCGACGACCGCGGTATCCAGGCATTGCTGCGCGAAGTGTCCTCCGACGTGCTGGTACTGGCCCTCAAAGGCTCGGACGAAGGCGTCAAGGAAAAGATCTTCAAGAACATGTCCAAGCGTGCGGCCGAACTGTTGCGCGACGACCTCGAGGCCAAGGGCCCGGTGCGCGTCAGCGACGTGGAAACCGCGCAGAAGGAAATCCTCACCATCGCCCGCCGTATGGCCGAAGCCGGGGAAATCGTTCTCGGCGGCAAGGGCGGCGAGGAAATGATCTAACACCATGGCCAAGCATGATGAGTCGCCCACTGACCTGATCCGGGCCAGGGATGTCAGTGGTTTCGATACCTGGGCACTGCCCAGCTTCGATCCGCCTGAGCCCGAGCCTGAACCGGAGCCGGAACCCGAACCGCCGGAAATGGAAGAAGTGCCGCTGGAAGAAGTCCAGCCACTGACCCTCGAAGAGCTCGAAAGCATTCGCCAGGAAGCCTACAACGAAGGCTTCGCGACCGGTGAGCGAGAAGGTTTCCACAGCACCACGCTCAAGGTTCGTCAGGAAGCCGAAGTGGCGCTGGCGGCGAAGATTGCCGGCCTGGAACAACTGATGGCGCACCTGTTCGAGCCTATCGCCGAGCAGGACACGCAGATCGAAAAGTCTTTGGTCGACCTCGTGCAGCACATCAGCCGACAAGTGATTCAGCGCGAACTGGCCATCGATTCGACGCAGATCGAACACGTCATGCGCGAGGCCCTCAAGCTGCTGCCGCTGGGCGTCGGCAATGTGCGGTTGTACATCAATCCGCAGGATTTCGAGCAGGTCAAAGCCCTGCGCGAGCGTCATGAGGAAACCTGGCGCATCGTTGAAGATGAAGCGTTGCTGCCGGGCGGTTGCCGGGTCGAGACCGAACACAGCCGTATCGATGCCACGATCGAAACCCGGATTGCACGGGTGATGGACAAGCTGTTCGATCAATTGCACGAACAGTCCCTGCACCCGGCCGCCCCCGACCTGAGCCTTGAACTGCCGATTGAAGCCAGGCCTGCCGTTGCGCCAGTGCCGGACGCCGCCGATGCGTCTTGATCGCACCAGTTTCGCCAAGCGCCTGGGCAGTTACGCCGAGGCCACGGAACTGGCTGGCGCGCCAATCCTGGAAGGGCGTTTGCTGCGCATGGTCGGCCTGACCCTCGAAGCCGAAGGCTTGCGCGCCGCCATGGGCAGCCGTTGCATGGTGATCAACGACGACAGCTATCACCCGGTGCAGGTCGAAGCCGAAGTCATGGGTTTCTCGGGCAGCAAAGTATTTCTGATGCCCGTCGGCAGCGTCGCAGGTATTGCGCCTGGCGCTCGTGTGGTGCCCCTGGCCGATACCGGTCGCCTGCCGATGGGCATGAGCATGCTCGGGCGGGTACTCGATGGCGCCGGGCGTGCGCTGGACGGCAAGGGCGGGATGAAGGCCGAGGACTGGGTGCCGATGGACGGCCCGACCATCAACCCGCTCAAGCGCGAACCGATCAGCGAGCCGCTGGATGTGGGCATTCGCTGCATCAACGGTATGTTGACGGTTGGCCGTGGCCAGCGGCTCGGGCTGTTCGCCGGTACCGGCGTCGGTAAATCCGTCTTGCTGGGCATGATGACCCGCTTCACCGAGGCCGACATTATCGTCGTCGGGCTGATCGGTGAGCGGGGTCGTGAAGTCAAGGAGTTCATCGAGCACATCCTCGGTGAAGAAGGGCTCAAGCGTTCGGTGGTCGTTGCGTCGCCAGCGGACGATGCGCCTTTGATGCGTCTGCGCGCGGCCATGTACTGCACGCGAATCGCCGAATATTTCCGCGACAAGGGCAAGAACGTCCTGTTGCTGATGGATTCGCTGACCCGTTTCGCCCAGGCTCAGCGGGAAATCGCTCTGGCCATCGGCGAGCCGCCGGCCACCAAGGGCTATCCGCCGTCAGTGTTTGCCAAGTTGCCGAAGCTGGTGGAGCGGGCCGGTAATGCCGAGAAGGGTGGTGGCTCGATCACTGCGTTCTACACCGTACTGTCCGAAGGCGATGACCAGCAGGACCCGATTGCCGACTCGGCACGGGGCGTACTCGATGGTCACATCGTCCTGTCCCGGCGCCTGGCCGAAGAGGGGCATTACCCGGCCATCGACATCGAGGCTTCCATCAGCCGGGTGATGCCGGCGGTGGTATCGGCGGAGCACATGGCTCGTGCGCAGTATTTCAAGCAGTTGTGGTCGCGCTATCAACAGAGTCGCGATTTGATCAGTGTCGGTGCCTATGTCGCCGGTGGTGATCGCGAGACCGACCTGGCGATTTCCCTGCAGCCACAATTGGTCAAATACCTGCGTCAGGGGCTCAACGACAGCATCAGCCTGGGCGAAAGCGAAGCGTATCTGGCCTCGATCTTCGCGCCAGCGGCGAGCGGCTAACCGGTCATGGCCCAGACTCGAGCAGGGCGCCTGGCCCCGGTGGTGGAGATGGCCGAAAAGGCCGAGAAAACCGCGGTCCAGCGTCTTGGGCACTTTCAGGGACAGGTGCGTTTGGCCGAAAGCAAACTCGCCGACCTCGAAGCCTTTCGTCTCGACTATCAAGAGCAATGGATCGTGCGCGGCAGCGGTGGTGTCTCGGGCCAATGGTTGCTGGGCTACCAGGGATTCCTTGCGCAACTGGGTACGGCCATCGACCAGCAGCGCCAAAGCCTGGCCTGGCACCAGAACAACCTGAACAAGGCCCGGGAAACCTGGCAGCAGGCGTTCGCCCGGGTCGAAGGTTTGCGCAAACTGGTACAGCGCTACGCGGATGAAGCGCGAGTGCTCGAAGACAAGCGCGAACAGAAACTGCTGGATGAATTGTCCCAGCGCTTGCCGCGCCAGGATGCGTATTGAATCGGGTGAGCGGCGATCGGATGGACACCACCCTTTTCCAGCCTTGCCCCAACCTTTACCAAATGCTAAACCTTGTACAGGCAGGTTCCCCAATGACAAGGAAGCCATGACATGTCAGTCGTTAAAGAAATCTCTGCGGATGGGAAAAAGCTGACGATTTCGGTCAAGGGGCGATTCGATTTCGCCAAGCACCAAGAATTTCGCGAATCCTATGAGCGCACCGATGGCGCCATGCCGAGATCCGTTGTAGTCGACCTCAAAGAGGCGACTTATCTCGACAGCTCTGCGCTCGGCATGTTGTTGCTGCTTCGGGATCATGCGGGTGGCGACCACTCCGATGTTCGCCTCGTCAACAGCAGTTCCGATGTGAAGAAAATCCTCGCGATCTCCAATTTCGACAAGCTGTTCGACATCAGTTGAACGCCGTGCAGCCTGCACTCGAATCGCTGACGATTCTGATTGCCGAGGACAGCGCGGCCGATCGCATGCTGTTGTCGAGCATCGTTCGTCGCCAGGGGCATCAAGTGCTGACCGCGGCCAACGGTGCCGAAGCGGTCGAAGTCTTTCGCCTGCAATGTCCGCAATTGGTGTTGATGGACGCGATGATGCCGGTGATGGATGGCTTCGAAGCGGCCCGGCAGATCAAGGCGTTGGCCGGGGAAACCCTGGTGCCGATCATCTTCCTGACGTCATTGTCGGAAAGCGAAGCCCTGGCCCGTTGCCTGGAAGTGGGCGGCGACGATTTTTTGGCAAAGCCTTACAACCAGGTGATTCTCTCGGCCAAGATCAAGGCGATGGATCGCTTGCGACGATTGCAGGCCACTGTGCTGCAGCAGCGTGATCAGATCGCCCGGCACCACGAGTATTTGCTCAACGAGCAACGCGTGGCGAAGGCCGTGTTCGATAAGGTGGCCCATTCCGGCTGCCTCAATGCCCCCAATATCCGTTACTTGCAATCGCCCTATGCGTTGTTCAACGGCGATTTGCTATTGGCCGCGTTCACCCCCGCGGGCGACATGCATGTGCTGCTCGGCGACTTCACCGGTCATGGTTTGCCGGCTGCCGTCGGTGCGATGCCCCTGGCTGAAGTCTTTTACGGCATGACCGCCAAGGGCTATGGCCTGGCAGAAACCTTGCGCGAGATGAATGCCAAGCTTAAACGCATCCTGCCGGTGGACATGTTCTGCTGCGCGACGCTGCTGTGCTTGAGCTTTCAGCGGCGTTCGGTGGAGGTCTGGAACGGTGGCATGCCGGACGGTTACCTGCACAGTATTGCCAATGGCGAACGAACACCGCTGACCGCCCGGCATTTGCCCCTGGGGGTGCTGAGCCCGCAAGCATTCGATGACCGCACCGAAGTGTTTCCCATGGCGCTCGGGGATCGGGTATTCCTGCTGTCGGACGGGGTGATCGATACCTGCGATGCCGACGAACAGCTGTTTGGCGTGCAGCGGCTGCAAGCGGTGTTCGCCGCCAACCGTCATCCGGATGCCTTGTTTGAGGAAATCGAACAGGCGCTGCGGGATTTTGGCGGCGTAACACGCGACGACGTCAGCATGGTCGAAATCAGTCTGCTGGAGCCCGCACAGCTGAATCCGCCCGCCCTGGTTTATTCCGACAGCGGCCAGTCCTGCCCGCTGGACTGGTCGGTGAGTTTCGAGTTTCGTGCCGCCACGCTCAAGCGCTTCAACCCGTTGCCCTATTTGCTGCAATTGCTGCTGGAGGTTCACGGTCTTCGAGCGCAAAGCGGGGCGCTCTACAGCGTACTGGCGGAACTGTATTCCAACGCGCTGGAGCATGGTGTGCTGGGACTGGACTCAAGCCTCAAGCGCGATGTCTCGGGTTTTACCCGCTACTATCAACAGCGCAATGCACGTCTTGATGAGCTGCAGGACGGTTTTGTCCGGGTGCATTTGCAGGTCGCACCGCAAGGCGAGGGTGGTTGTCTGGCGATTCGTGTCGAAGACAGTGGCAAGGGATTTGATGTCGAGCGGGTGCTGGAGCGTCCGCTTGACCCTGTCCGTCTGTCGGGACGCGGTGTCAGTCTGATCCGCCAGTTGGGGCGAAATGCCAGTTGGTCCGACGATGGTCGCAGTGCCCGCGTGGAGTTTTACTGGGAGGCTCTGGCATAATCCGCGCATTCTTGATCAAGGAGTGAACAAGTGGCTGACACACATCTCGACCCGAACGTGCTGAGCGCGTTGCAAGAGATCATGGAGGACGAGTATCCGACCCTGGTGGATACCTTTCTCGCTGATTCCGAACAGCGCTTGCAGCTGCTCAAGCAGGCTGCCGATGCTACACAATTCCTTGAGACAGCCCACAGCTTCAAGGGCAGTAGCAGCAACATGGGCGCGATTCGCCTGGCTGATCTGTGTCATGAGCTGGAGCAGCAGGCCAAGGGGCTGGATCTTTCAGGCATCGAAGCGCTTGTCGCGGCAATCGACCGCGAATTCGCCTTCGTCCGGCCGCTTTATGAAGAGGAACGACGGCGTTCGTCTCCACCAGTTTGACCATTCGACGCTAATAAAACGCCTCCAGAGCAAAGCTGGCGCGACCCTTGCAGTAATCCCCCCAACTGTACCTACGATCCCAGTGCAGCGGAGACCGTTTCATGCCCGTTACCCCCCAAGTGCTTCTTCAGGCCGCCACGCAGGCCAAGACTCAAGCCGCCGCCAATTCCACGGCGCCGGCCGCTGAGACCGGGGATAAAGCGTCCAGCTTCGCGCAGGTCTACGCCAGGCAAGCCCAAAACAAACCCTCTGTGGCAGTGGATGGATCGGCCAGGCCGGTACGTGATAAATCCCCGGACAATGCCGGTAAAAAAGATCGCCTTGCCGACAAATCTGCCGCCCCGGAACCGGCGGTTGCCGATAGCGGCAAAACCTTGCCCGCCGATAAACCGGCGCAAGCCAGCGACTCGAACGGCAACGATAATGCGTCGGACCCCCAGCAAACCCCGGTAGCCGATGCCGCGCCCGTTGACCCGACGCTCGATCCTGCCCAGATGCAAGCCGCACAGCCCGTGGTGAGCGTACCTGTCCCGGTAACGCCGCCAGTGGCTGAACCCGTGCAACCATCGGTCCAGGCGCCGGTCCAGGCACCGGTTGCAGCGGGGGTGACGGCAACGACGACGGCTGCCACTGCCACCACCGATACCCATTTCGATCCTGAAGCCGATCCCCTCGATGCGCTGCCAGCCTTGCGCATGGCCATGGAGCAAAGCGGACACCTTTCCGCCTCCAGTCAGGCACAGCCTAAAGCGGCGTCGACCTCCGCGCAGGCGCAGGCCGATGGCGAGCAGACACCGGCGCAAGTCTTCGCCGCCGGTATGGCGAGCATGCTCGATGTGCAGGCTGACAAGGACAGCGCCAGTCAGGGCGGGGACAAGGCGTTCAGCGGCCTGATCGATGACGGTCTCAAGGACCTCAAGTCCGCCAGCAGTGACACTCGGGTCGACGACTTCGCCAACCGTCTGGCGGCACTGACGCAAGCGGCCACGCCGAAAACCGCCAACGCGTTGCCGGTGAACCAGCCGATCGCCATGCATCAAAGTGGCTGGACCGAAGAAGTGGTGAATCGGGTCATGTACCTGTCCAGCGCCAATCTCAAGGCCGCTGACATCCAGCTGCAACCGGCTGAACTGGGGCGCCTCGACATTCGCGTGAACATGGTGCCGGACCAGCAGACCCAAGTGACCTTCATGAGTGCTCACCCTGGCGTCCGTGAAGCGCTGGACGGTCAGATGCATCGTCTGCGGGACATGTTTGCGCAGCAGGGCATGGGGCAGGTTGACGTCAATGTGTCGGACCAGTCCCGTGGTTCGCAGCAAGGTCAGAATCAGGCCCAGCAACAGCAAAGCGGGCGTACCAGCGCCAGTGGCGGGCGCCTCGATGCGATGGATGAAGATATCGCCCCGAGCGTGGCTGAAGTGGCGGCAACGACCACCAGCGTGATCGGCTCCAGCGCTGTCGACTACTACGCCTGATCCAGCCAGAGACTTAACCCTGTGGGAACGGGCTTGCCCGCGATGACGCCATTGCATTCAGCATCATCGTTGATTGTTACATCGCTCTCGCGGGCAAGCCCGCTCCCACAGGGTGTTGCTGCGTGCTTCGGATCGTACACATCCCCACCCATCTCCCTTCCGATACTTCTGGCATAACACTTGCTCTTGCCTTGCCGTGCGACTGTGAAAACCCGAATAGTGACGGATTATTGGCATGGCGAAGAGCGAAGCAGCAGTAAAAGACCCCGCAACCAAAGGCAAACTCAAGCTGATTATCTTGATCGTGGTGGCCCTGCTGCTGGCGATCGGTTTGTCCGTGGGCGCGACCTGGTACTTCATGCACAGCGCTCAGAGCAAGCCTGCCCCTGTGGCTGAAACCGCCCCGGTCGGCAAGCAGCCGGCGATTTTCGAATCGATGGCACCGGCGTTCGTCGCCAACTACAACCAGAACGGCCGTCAACGCTACATGCAGGTGAGCATCACCATGCTCGGCCGCAACCAGGCCGATCTGGACGCGCTCAAAGTCCACATGCCGGTGATCCGCAACAACCTGGTCATGCTGTTCTCCGGGCAGGACTTCGCCACGCTGGCGTCGCCGGTCGGCCAGGAAATGTTGCGGCAGAAGGCCACGGCCAGCGTCCAGGAAGTGGCGCAGAAAGAACTCGGCAAAGTGGTCGTCGAACAGTTGCTTTTCACTAATTTCGTACTGCAGTAGGAACACGACATGGCCGTGCAGGACCTGCTGTCCCAGGATGAGATCGACGCGCTGTTGCATGGCGTCGACGATGGTCTGGTACAGACCGATACCGTTGCCGAACCCGGCACCGTCAAAAGCTACGACCTGACCAGCCAGGATCGCATCGTCCGTGGACGCATGCCGACCCTGGAAATGATCAACGAGCGTTTCGCCCGTTACACGCGCATCAGCATGTTCAACATGCTGCGTCGCTCGGCAGACGTGGCGGTCGGTGGCGTGCAGGTGATGAAGTTCGGCGAATACGTGCACTCGCTGTACGTGCCGACCAGTCTCAACCTGGTCAAGATCAAACCGCTGCGCGGCACGGCGCTGTTCATCCTCGACGCCAAACTGGTGTTCAAGCTGGTGGACAACTTCTTTGGCGGCGACGGCCGGCACGCGAAGATCGAAGGGCGTGAATTCACCCCGACCGAACTGCGTGTCGTGCGCATGGTATTGGAGCAGGCCTTCGTCGATTTGAAGGAAGCCTGGCAGGCGATCATGGAAGTGAACTTCGAGTACATCAACTCGGAAGTGAACCCGGCCATGGCCAATATCGTCGGCCCGAGCGAGGCCATTGTGGTGTCGACCTTCCACATCGAACTCGATGGCGGTGGCGGTGACCTGCACGTCACCATGCCGTACTCGATGATCGAGCCGGTGCGCGAAATGCTCGACGCCGGCTTCCAGTCGGACCTCGACGATCAGGACGAACGCTGGGTCAATGCCCTGCGCCAGGACGTGCTGGATGTCGATGTGCCCATCGGCGCCACGGTTGCCCGTCGCCAACTGCGCCTGCGCGACATCCTGCACATGCAGCCCGGGGATGTGATCCCGGTGGACATGCCGGAAGAGATGATCATGCGTGCCAATGGCGTACCGGCCTTCAAGGTCAAGATGGGCTCGCACAAGGGCAACCTCGCGTTGCAAGTGATCGAGCCGATCGAACGCCGCTGACAGGCACCCCATACATTCGCTTTTAACTGACGGCTTCCAATCGAATGGTTGCCTGCCGAGGACAAATGATGGCTAACGATATCAATACCCAGGACGACCAGGCGCTGGCGGACGAATGGGCTGCGGCCCTGGAAGAAACCGGTGATGCCGGGCAGGACGACATCGATGCCTTGCTGGCGGCCGATGCGGCCAGTTCGTCATCCAATCGCTTGCCCATGGAAGAGTTCGGCAGTGTGCCGAGGAACAACGAGCCGGTCAGCCTCGAAGGTCCGAACCTGGACGTAATCCTTGATATCCCGGTGTCGATCTCCATGGAAGTCGGCAGTACCGACATCAACATCCGCAACCTGCTGCAACTGAACCAGGGTTCGGTGATCGAGCTCGACCGCCTGGCCGGTGAACCACTGGACGTGCTGGTCAATGGCACGCTCATCGCCCACGGCGAAGTGGTGGTGGTCAACGAGAAGTTCGGCATCCGCCTGACCGACGTGATCAGCCCAAGTGAACGCATCAAGAAGCTGCGCTGAGTGAAAAGGCTTCTGGGGTGTGTACTGGCGCTGCCGCTCAGCGTGCTGGCGGCCGAACCGGTGGCGACGGCTGCGAGCGCGGCTGCCGCGCCGGCGGTCACGAGCGGAGTGGCCGGGCAATTGACGCAACTGGTATTCGGCTTGCTGCTGGTGCTGGTGCTGATTTTTTTCCTCGCCTGGCTATTGCGCCGGGTGCAGCAGGCCGGACCGGCCGGCAAGGGGCAGGTGATCGAACTGATCGGTTCCCGTGCCTTGGGCCCGCGCGACCGATTGATGCTGGTGCAGGTGGGCAATGAACAGATTCTTCTGGGCCTGAGCCCTGGCACCATCACGGCATTGCATGTGCTCAAGGAGCCGGTGCAAGTGCCGACGACCGAGACGACGACCCCCGAGTTTGCCCAGCGCCTGATGGAGTTGTTGGGCAAGGATCAGAAGGATAAGAAGTAATGGGTGCGTTACGCATCGTCTTGACGCTGGCGCTGATGCTGGCCGCGCCGCTGGCATTCGCCGCCGATCCGTTGTCGATCCCGGCGATTACCCTGGGCACCAACGCCCAGGGGGCTCAGGAGTACTCGGTCAGCCTGCAGATCCTGCTGATCATGACCGCGCTGAGTTTCATTCCGGCGTTCGTCATGCTGATGACCAGTTTCACCCGGATCATCATCGTCTTTTCGATCCTGCGCCAGGCCCTGGGCCTGCAGCAGACGCCATCGAACCAGATCCTCACCGGCATGGCGCTGTTCCTGACCCTGTTCATCATGGCGCCGGTATTCGATCGCGTTAACCAGGATGCCTTGCAGCCGTACCTGGCGGAAAAACTCACCGCCCAGGATGCCGTGGCCAAGGCCCAGGTACCGATCAAGGACTTCATGCTCGCCCAGACCCGCACCAGCGATCTGGAACTGTTCATGCGCCTGTCCAAGCGCACCGACATTGCCACGCCGGATCAGGCACCGCTGACCATCCTGGTACCGGCGTTCGTGACTTCCGAGCTGAAAACCGCATTCCAGATCGGCTTCATGATCTTCATTCCGTTCCTGATCATCGACCTGGTCGTGGCCAGTGTGCTGATGGCCATGGGTATGATGATGCTGTCGCCGCTGATCATTTCCCTGCCGTTCAAAATCATGCTGTTTGTACTGGTGGATGGCTGGGCGCTGATCATCGGCACCCTGGCCAGCAGCTTTGGAGGTGTGTCGCCATGACCCCTGAAGTGGCGGTCGATATCTTCCGCGAAGCGCTGTGGCTGACCACCATGATGGTGGCAGTGCTGGTGATTCCGAGTCTGCTGGTGGGCCTGCTGGTGGCAATGTTCCAGGCCGCCACGCAGATCAACGAACAGACCCTGAGCTTTTTGCCGCGCCTGTTGGTGATGCTGGTGACGCTGATCGTCGGCGGCCCATGGCTGGTGCAGACCTTCATGGATTACATCCTGCAGTTGTACGGCAGTATTCCGCAGGTCATTGGTTAAACCATGTCGCTGCTCGCATTGACCGACACCCAGATCAGCACCTGGGTGGCGTCATTCATGTTGCCGCTGTTTCGCGTCGGGTCGCTGCTGATGGTCATGCCGGTTTTCGGTACGACCCTGTTGCCACGGCGAATACGCCTGTATTTCGCCGTGGCGATCACCGTGGTCATCGCCCCGGGCCTGCCCCCCATGCCGCCGGTGCATGCGCTGGACCTGAGCGGATGGATGCTGATCGCCGAGCAGATTCTTATCGGCGCCGTAATGGGCTTCTCGTTGCAGCTGTTCTTCCAGGCCTTCGTCGTGGCGGGGCAAATCGTCGCCATTCAGATGGGCATGGGCTTCGCCTCCATGGTCGATCCCACCAATGGAGTCTCGGTGGCGGTGATCGGGCAATTCTTCACCATGCTGGTGACGCTGTTGTTCCTCTCGATGAATGGCCACCTGGTGGTGTTCGAGGTGCTCACTGAGAGCTTCACCACGCTGCCGGTCGGTGGCGGCCTGACGGTCAATCATTTCTGGGAACTGGCCGGCAAGCTCGGCTGGGTGCTTGGCGCGGCGCTGCTGCTGGTGTTGCCGGCGATCACGGCGCTGTTGGTGATCAACATCGCCTTTGGCGTGATGACCCGGGCGGCGCCGCAACTCAACATCTTCTCTGTCGGCTTTCCGCTGATCCTGGTACTCGGGCTGTTTATCGTCTGGGTCGGGCTGGCGGACATTCTCAATCAGTATCAACCGCTGGCCTCCGAGGCCCTGCAGTTTTTACGCGAACTGGCACAGGCGCGCTGAGTCATGGCAGAGAGCGAAAGCGGTCAGGACAAAACAGAAGACCCCACGGAGAAAAAGAAAAAGGACGCCCGGGAGAAGGGTGAGATTGCCCGCTCCAAGGAGCTCAACACCCTGGCCATCATGCTGATCGGTGCCAGTGCGCTGCTGATTTTCGGCGGGGCGATGGCGCAAGACATGATGGAGTTGATGCGCCTGAACTTCTCGCTGCCGCGGGAAGTGATCCTGGATCAACGGTCCATGGCCACCTACCTGATGCATTCAGGGCAAATAGCGCTATGGTCGATTCAACCGTTCATGATTGCGATGGTGCTGGCGGCGGTGATCGGCCCGATATCCCTCGGTGGCTGGTTGTTCGCGGCAGGGTCCATGGCGCCCAAATTCAGTCGCTTGAACCCCGTCCCGGGCCTCAAGCGCATGTTCTCCACCAAGGCGCTGGTCGAGCTGCTCAAAGCCCTGGCCAAGTTCATCATCATCCTGTTCGTGGCCCTGGCGGTGTTGTCCTCCGACATCGACGACTTGTTGCGCATCGCCCACGAACCGCTGGAAATGGCGATCATCCACAGCCTGCAAGTGGTGGGCTGGAGCACCTTGTGGATGGCGTGCGGGCTGATCATCATCGCCGCCGTGGACGTCCCGGTGCAGCTGTGGGAAAGCCACAAGAAACTGCTGATGACCAAGCAGGAAATCCGCGACGAACACAAGGACCAGGAGGGGCGGCCGGAGGTCAAGCAGCGGATTCGCCAGCTGCAGCGCGAGATGTCCCAGCGGCGGATGATGGCGGCAATTCCCCAGGCAGATGTGGTCATCACCAACCCGACCCACTACGCCGTGGCGCTCAAGTACGATCCGGACAAGGGCGGGGCGCCGATGCTGATCGCCAAGGGCAGCGACTTCCTCGCCCTGAAGATTCGGGAGATCGCGGCGGCCAACGAGATTCTGTTGCTGGAGTCGCCTGCGCTGGCGCGGTCGATCTACTACTCAACGGAGTTGGAGCAGGAAATTCCGGGTGGGTTGTATCTGGCGGTGGCGCAGGTGCTGGCTTACGTTTATCAGATCCGCCAGTACCGCGCGGGCAAAGGAAAGCGGCCGGAGCCGCTTAAGGATGACTTGCCGATTCCGCCGGATTTGCGGCGGGATGCTTGAGTGGTGCAATCACCCGCACTTTTTTTTAGTAATTGGCACCGGTCGATAACAGTTCAGGCCGATTGGTGTCAGCGGTAACTATCTCGAATGGACTTACTGTCGGGGAGAGCAAAGGCTGGGAACGCGCTATGTAGGCGTCCGCTTCCAGGTTGTTGCAGTTCGTAGGTTAATGCGGCCGTTGTTTCTGCTCTGCTGATATTTCCATATTTTCCACTGAGTGCTGCTTTGTAAGTTTCAATTTTTACGGAGTTGATACTATCTGGTGTTATGTAATTGATTCTTTTAATATTGGCAGAGATTGTATCTGCAAGATTTGGATCGGGGATTGTGTCAGGAAGATCTATGTAGAGCTTCAGCTTTTGCAAATCGCGGCTATCAATTTTTCCAGCGGCAATGGATCTGAGCGATATTGGGCGCTTGAGTTCCATTGGGGCAGTGTGTGAGTACGTGGTCAGGAAAGATTGATTGGAAGCATTCGTGTATTTATTTTGGGTTAGATAGGTGGTGTTTGTCGTTGACTTAGTGAATGTCATGGCTTCTATGGTTTTTGTTGTAGGACCTTTTTTTAATCTGGAAAGGAATTGCATTGCCAACCCTGCGGATTTAAAAGATATATGGCCACTGGGGTCGCTTCGATTGGTTGGGTTTCCCAAGCAGTATGTATATGAATTCAATCCACCCTTCCCAAACGGACTCCAACTATCCGGACTGTTAAATCGCATCAACACCGGATTAAACGCCCGATACCCATTCCCCAATAAATAACACCCGGTCACCGGGTCCGGTCGTTCGCCGTTGAAACCCAACAGACTGAGCAAGGCACTGAGTAACGGGTGATGGCCGTAGGGAGAGTAGGCGATGGGGCGTGGCTGAAGGCCTTTCTTTAGGGTGTGCAGCACCGAGCGTTGCAGGTCCGTGGCCAGCAGCGTGGTATCGAGTGCATTACCTTCGTGTTGCTGCTGAGCCAGTAGAAGGTCGTCGTGCTGAATGATCGAATGCTTCGTCGCGCCCTGAATTTCGGTCGCCAGGCGGCTTTTGCAGTAGAAGCGCTGATGTACCGGCGTATCAGGCTGTGTCTGGTGGACCAGCCGATCCAGTGGGTCGTAGCGATATTGGCAACGCAGGGTTGTGGATGGGGCGGTCATTGGCTCACTCCGCAGATAAAAAATGGAGAGCTTGAGTATCTGCGCAGGTGCCTGGGTGGGGTACTAGCAGAACTGATAGTCCTCGAGCATCGCTCCTTTTCATAGCCAAACAGGTCGACCCATATCCCCCTGAAAAAACGATCTATTTCCCCTTCGCAAAAGTTGGAAGGCTTCTTGCAGTAGCCGCCCTGCGCCCGCTTCAGGCGTCAAAAGTTTGCTTTAAAGGAACGGGGAAAACCGGTGGATCGCTCTCAGTTAATCAACAGTGCCCGCAGCAATATCGCTGACCTCAGTCGAGGCAACATGGGCGTGCCGCTGTTGCTGCTGGTCATGCTGGCGATGATGATGCTGCCGGTGCCGCCGTTCCTGCTCGACGTGTTCTTCACCTTCAACATTGCCCTGTCGATCGTCGTGCTGCTGGTGTGCGTGTACGCCTTGCGGCCGCTGGATTTTGCGGTGTTCCCGACCATCCTGCTGGTGGCGACCTTGCTGCGGCTGGCGTTGAACGTGGCTTCCACGCGGGTGGTGATGCTCCACGGCCAGGACGGTCATGCCGCGGCAGGCAAGGTGATCCAGGCGTTCGGTGAGGTGGTGATCGGCGGTAACTACGTGGTCGGTATCGTGGTGTTCGCGATTTTGATGATCATCAACTTCGTCGTGGTGACCAAGGGTGCCGGACGCATCTCCGAGGTGAGCGCGCGTTTCACCCTGGACGCGATGCCCGGCAAACAGATGGCCATCGACGCCGACCTCAACGCCGGCCTGATCGATCAGAGCCAGGCCAAGCTGCGCCGGATGGAGGTTGCCCAGGAGGCCGAGTTCTACGGCTCCATGGACGGTGCCAGCAAGTTCGTTCGCGGTGACGCCATTGCCGGCCTGCTGATTCTGTTCATCAACCTGATCGGCGGCATGGCGGTCGGGATCTTCCAGCACAACATGAGCTTTGCCGATGCCGGCAAGGTGTACGCGCTGTTGACCATCGGTGACGGTTTGGTGGCGCAATTGCCATCACTGCTGCTGTCCACCGCTGCCGCGATCATGGTGACCCGTGCTTCCGGTTCGGAAGACATGGGCAAGCAGATCAATCGCCAGATGTTCGCCTCGCCCAAGGCGCTGGCGGTGGCGGCGGGCCTGATGGCGGTCATGGGCCTGGTACCCGGCATGCCACACTTCTCGTTCCTGAGCATGGCGGCCCTGGCGGCAGGCGGCGCCTACCTGTTCTGGAAGAAGCAGAACGCGGCCAAGGTCCAGGCGCTGCAAGAGGTCAAGCGTCAGCAGGAACTCTTGCCTTCGCCGGCCCGCGCCCAGGAAACCAAGGAGTTGGGTTGGGACGATGTGACGCCTATCGACATGATCGGCCTGGAAGTGGGTTATCGCCTGATTCCGCTGGTCGACCGCAATCAGGGTGGCCAGTTGCTCGCGCGAATCAAGGGCGTGCGCAAGAAGCTCTCCCAGGATCTCGGTTTCCTGATGCCCACCGTGCATATTCGTGACAACCTCGACCTGGCACCCAGTGCCTATCGCTTGACCCTGATGGGTGTGATCCTGGCCGAAGCCGAGATTTACCCGGAGCGCGAGTTGGCGATCAACCCAGGGCAGGTCTACGGCACGCTCAACGGCATTAACGCCAAAGATCCGGCTTTCGGCCTGGAGGCGGTCTGGATCGAAATCAGTCAGCGTTCACAGGCGCAATCGCTGGGTTACACCGTGGTCGATGCCAGTACAGTAGTGGCAACCCACTTGAACCAGATTTTGTACAAGCATTCGAGCGAGCTGATCGGTCACGAAGAAGTGCAGCAACTCATGCAGTTGCTGGCCAAAAGCTCGCCAAAACTGGCGGAAGAGCTGGTGCCGGGCGTGGTTTCGCTGTCGCAGCTGCTCAAGGTTCTGCAGGCGCTGTTGGCCGAGCAGGTGCCGGTGCGGGACATCCGCAGCATTGCCGAAGCCATCGCGAACAATGCCGCCAAGAGTCAAGATACTGCCGCATTGGTGGCCGCTGTGCGCGTCGGCGTATCCCGCGCCATCGTCCAAAGCATTGTAGGCACTGAGTCGGAGCTACCGGTTATCACGCTGGAGCCAAGGTTGGAACAAATATTGCTCAATAGTCTGCAGAAGGCAGGGCAAGGCTCGGAAGAGGGCGTTCTGCTGGAGCCAAGCATGGCCGAGAAGCTGCAGCGCTCATTGATCGATGCGGCGCAGCGTCAAGAGATGCAAGGTCAACCGGTGATTCTGCTGGTGGCCGGTCCGGTTCGCGCGATGCTCTCGCGATTTGGCCGGCTGGCAGTCCCGGGTTTGCATGTGTTGGCTTACCAGGAAATCCCTGACAACAAGCAAGTGACCATCGTTGCGACAGTAGGGCCCAACGGCTGAGGTAGTGGTTTATGCAAGTTAAGCGTTTTTTCGCCGCCGATATGCGTCAGGCCATGAAGCTGGTTCGTGATGAGCTGGGCGCCGACGCCGCCATCATTGGCAACCGCCGCATTGCCGGTGGTGTCGAGCTCACGGCTGCCCTGGATTACAAACTGTCGGCGCTGGCCCCGCGTGTTCCGAACATGGAGCTCGAAGACGAGCTGCGCAAGACTCAATCGCGGATCGTCACCGCCCAGGCTGAACTGAGCCTGCGAGGCGATGGCGAGAGCGACAAGAGCACCAATCGCCAGTTGTTCGCCGGCCTGCCGTTGACCGCCGCCGAGCCGTTGATCGAGCCCACCTATGCCGAACCCCGTCGTCCTGCGCCGGCCGCTGCGCCAGCCTCAAGTGGGGTGGACCCGCGGGCGCTCGATTCGATGCGTTTCGAGCTCAACAGCTTGCGTGAACTGATGGAAGTGCAGCTGGGCTCCCTGGCCTGGAATCAGCTGCAAGGCAGCCGCCCTGAACAGGCGAACCTGTGGCGCCGCCTGCAGCGCATCGGTCTGTCCGGCCCGCTGTCGCGGGATTTGCTGGCGCTGATTACCGATATCGACGAGCCCCGTCAGGCCTGGCGCATGTTGCTGGCGCATCTGGCGCGGATGATCTCCACGCCGGAACTGGAACCACTGGAAGAGGGTGGCGTGATTGCCATGGTCGGCCCCGCCGGCATGGGCAAGACCACCACCCTGGCCAAGCTGGCCGCCCGTTACGTGCTCAAGTACGGCCCGCAGAACATCGCGCTGGTGAGCATGGACAGCTTCCGTATCGGAGCTCAGGAGCAGCTCAAGACCCTCGGTCGGATTCTCAACGTGTCGGTGACCCACGTCGACCCGGGGCAATCGCTGGTGCAAGCGCTGGATCCGCTGCTGCGCAAACGCGTGGTGTTGATCGACACCGCCGGCCTGCAGGCCAGCGATCCGGCCCTGCGCATGCAGCTGGAAAGCCTGGCCGGGCGTGGCATCAAATCGAAAAATTATCTGGTTCTGGCAACCACCAGCCAGAAACAGGTTCTAACCGCCGCTTATCACAGTTACAAGCGCTGCGGGCTCGCGGGCTGCATCCTGACTAAACTGGATGAAACGGCAAGTCTGGGCGAGGTGTTGAGCCTGGCCATCAGTCATGAATTGCCGGTGGCCTACCTGACCGATGGCCCGCGGATCCCGGATGATTTGCATCTGCCGCGTCGTCATCAGTTGGTCAGTCGCGCCGTCAGCGTGCAAATGCAGGAAGAACCCAGCGAAGAAGCCATGGCTGACATGTTCGCTGACATCTACCACAGCCCGACCAAGCAGGTTGGCTGAGGTAAAAATGAATAGTTTTTGTACCTACATCGATGGTCTGCCATGCATTGTTCCGGTTGAGAACGCGCAGCCAGTAATGTGGCCTCCGTCTATGCAAGACAAGGTAAAGAAATAACATGGGCAGCATGCATCCCGTACAGGTGATCGCGGTGACCGGCGGCAAAGGTGGCGTCGGGAAGACTAATGTGTCAGTGAACTTGTCCCTGGCTTTGGCTGAGCTTGGCCGGCGCGTCATGCTGCTGGACGCCGATCTGGGGCTGGCGAACGTCGACGTTCTGTTGGGGCTGACACCCAAACGTACCCTGGCCGACGTGATCGAAGGCCGCTGCGAGCTGCGCGACGTCCTGTTGCAGGGCCCCGGCGGCATCCGCATCGTTCCCGCCGCGTCCGGGACCCAGAGCATGGTTCATCTGAGCCCGGCGCAACACGCTGGCCTGATCCAGGCATTCAGCGATATCGGCGACAATCTCGACGTACTGGTGATCGACACCGCTGCGGGCATTGGTGACTCGGTAGTCAGTTTTGTCCGCGCGGCGCAGGAAGTCCTGCTGGTGGTCTGCGACGAGCCGACGTCGATCACCGACGCCTACGCCTTGATCAAGTTGCTCAACCGCGATTACGGCATGAACCGTTTCCGCGTCCTGGCCAACATGGCGCAGAGCCCGCAGGAAGGCCGCAACCTGTTCGCCAAGTTGACCAAGGTCACGGACCGCTTTCTCGACGTTGCCCTGCAATACGTCGGTGCCGTGCCTTACGACGAAAGCGTGCGCAAGGCCGTGCAGAAGCAGCGCGCCGTCTATGAAGCGTTTCCGCGTTCCAAGTGTTCGCTGGCGTTCAAGGCCATCGCCCAGAAAGTCGATACCTGGCCGCTGCCGGCCAACCCCCGTGGGCACCTGGAGTTTTTCGTCGAGCGCCTCGTGCAACAAACGGCAGGACCCGTGCTATGACCGCCAGCGGTTACAACCTCTACAAGAAGTCGGCACGTGACGCGCAGTACGAATTGATCGAGCGTTACGCGCCACTGGTTAAACGCATTGCCTACCACTTGCTGGCGCGTCTGCCGGCCAGTGTCCAGGTCGAAGACCTGATCCAGGCCGGCATGATCGGCCTGCTGGAAGTCTCGACCAAATACGACGCCAGCAAAGGCGCCAGTTTCGAAACGTACGCGGGCATCCGAATCCGCGGCGCCATGCTCGATGAGGTGCGCAAGGGGGACTGGGCACCTCGTTCGGTTCACCGCAACACGCGCATGGTCAGCGACGCAATTCGCTCGATTGAAGCTAAAACCGGCCGTGACGCTAAAGATCACGAAGTTGCGGCCGAACTCCAATTGAGTCTCGACGATTATTACGGGATTTTGAACGACACCCTGGGCAGCCGGTTATTCAGTTTCGACGATCTGTTGCAGGACGGCGAACACGAAGGGCTGCACGAGGATGGCGCGAGTGCTCATCTCGAGCCGTCACGCGACCTGGAAGATGAACGCTTCCAGGCGGCGCTGGCGGACGCGATTGCCAATTTGCCGGAGCGTGAGCGACTGGTGTTGGCGCTGTACTACGACGAAGAGTTGAATCTCAAGGAAATCGGTGAGGTCCTGGGGGTTAGCGAATCTCGGGTCAGCCAGTTACACAGCCAGTGCGCGGCCCGTTTGCGGGGGCGTTTGGGAGAGTGGCGAGCGCGTTGAAGGCAGTGTGGGGGCACTGCGACGTGGCGGGTGGGGTGTTGAACCGCGCCGGTCTCGATCCGTTGTACTCCAGACAGTCATTGAGTGCTTTGCCAGATTGATTGAAATGGCGCGTCCAGGTGCTGGGCGCGTTTTAGTCTGCTTGGAGGTCGAATTGGACAAGAACATGAAAATCCTCATCGTTGATGACTTCTCAACGATGCGGCGGATCATAAAAAACCTGTTGCGTGACCTTGGGTTCACCAACACGGTCGAGGCCGACGATGGCACTACCGCCATTCCGGTTCTCAACAGCGGGAGCATCGACTTTCTGGTGACGGACTGGAACATGCCTGGCATGACCGGTATCGATCTGCTGCGCCACGTGCGTGCCGATGAAAAGCTCAAGCATCTGCCGGTGCTGATGGTGACCGCCGAAGCCAAGCGCGAGCAGATCATCGAAGCCGCCCAGGCCGGAGTTAACGGCTATGTGGTCAAACCCTTCACGGCCCAGGCGTTGAAAGAAAAAATCGAAAAGATTTTCGAACGCATCGGTTGAACTGCGCCACGGGGGAGCTATGGGGCATAACGAATCATCGCAGGGCGATTTCGAATCGACCCTGAAAAAACACGCCGTCGAACTGGTCGCGAGCCTTGAAAAGGGCAGGTTCGGCGATGCTGTGCAATTGATCCATGAGCTCAACCAGACCCGTGACCGCGGCCTGTACCAGGAAGTGGGCAAGCTCACCCGCGAGCTGCATAGTGCGATCGTCAATTTTCAGATTGACCCGCACATGCCGCAAGCCGAGGAAGTGTCACAGATCACCGATGCCACTGAGCGTCTGGGGTATGTGGTCAAGCTGACGGAGGCCGCGGCCAACCGCACCATGGACCTGGTGGAAAACGCCACGCCGCTGGTCAATCGCCTGAGTGAAGAAGCCCAGGCCTTGAGCACGGACTGGGGACGGTTCATGCGCCGCGAAGTCGGGGCTGAAGAGTTCCGCGAGCTGGCCCGGCGAGTCGACGGGTTCCTGGCGCGCAGCAGTGAAGACGGGCGTGCGGTGTCGAGCAACCTCAACGACATTCTGCTCGCCCAGGATTACCAGGACCTCACCGGTCAGGTGATCAAGCGTGTGACCCAACTGGTCACCGAAGTCGAAAGCAACCTGCTCAAGCTCGTGCTCATGGCCAGTCAGGTGGACCGCTTCGCGGGCATCGAACATGACCGTGAAGCGATGCTTGCAGAAAAAGATCCACAAAAACATCTCTCTCAGGGTGAAGGTCCGCAGATTCATGCCGATAAAAGAGAAGACGTTGTGTCCGGTCAGGACGATGTGGACGATTTGCTATCCAGCCTAGGGTTTTAGAGTTCTAGGTATTTTAGGTTTTTAGACCTGTAGGAGCACACCCTTAATGAGCTTCGGCGCCGATGAAGAGATCCTTCAGGATTTCCTGGTTGAGGCCGGCGAGATTCTAGAGCAACTGTCCGAACAACTGGTCGAGCTGGAAAGCCGGCCGGATGACGCGGACCTGCTCAATGCAATTTTTCGCGGTTTTCACACTGTAAAAGGGGGCGCCGGCTTCCTCCAGCTCAACGAGTTGGTGGAGTGCTGTCACATCGCCGAGAACGTGTTCGACATCCTGCGCAAGGGCGAACGTCGCGTCGACTCGGAATTGATGGACGTGGTTCTCGAAGCACTGGACGCGGTGAACAGCATGTTCAGCGAAGTCCGCGAGCGCAGCCCGATCACGGCGGCCACACCCGAATTGCTCGCAGCCCTGGCCCGTCTGGCCGAGCCGCAAACCGCTGACGAGGCGGCGCCTGCACCTGCGGCAGAAGAAGTGGTGCAAGAGCCTGTTGCCGAAAGCGACTCGGGCGACATCACTGACAATGAATTCGAACAACTGCTGGACTCGCTGAATGCCGTCAAGGCTCAGGCCGAAGCGCCAGCCGTTCCAGCAGCAGATAGCGCTGCCGCTGCCAGTGACGAAATCACTGACGCCGAGTTCGAGTCACTGCTCGATCAATTGCATGGTAAAGGTCAGTTCGCCGTCGATGCCCTGGCAGCACCTGCGGCGTCCAGCGAACCGCCAGCGCCTAAAGCGCCAGGCGACAGCTCCGACATCACCGACGACGAATTCGAAGCGTTGCTCGACCAGTTGCACGGCAAGGGCA
Source organism: Pseudomonas sp. TE12234 (assembly GCF_054061835.1). Lineage (NCBI taxonomy): Bacteria > Pseudomonadati > Pseudomonadota > Gammaproteobacteria > Pseudomonadales > Pseudomonadaceae > Pseudomonas > Pseudomonas sp. TE12234. Next base: position 169,442 of record NZ_JBSSEP010000007.1, on the reverse strand, counting down.
ACTTTGCGGTCGACGCACTGGAATCGGCCATCGCTTCGGTGCCGACGCCGGCAGCACCTGTCGCTGCGGCGGCGGGTAGCGATCTGATCACCGATCACGAGTTCGAATCGCTGCTCGACGAATTGCACGGCAAAGGCAAGTTCACTGATGTGGGTACTGCTGCAACCGGTACCGCCGCTTCGGTGGCCACGCCAGTCGCCAAGGCAGCAGCGCCGAAACCTGTCGCCAAAGCCCCTGAACCCAAAGCTGAAGCGCCGGCGCCTGCCGCCGCACCGGCAGCCGCCCGTGCCCCGGCCGCTCCGCCTGCGGAGAAGCCGGCCAGCGAAGCCGAGACCACCGTGCGGGTCGATACCGCGCGTCTCGACGAAATCATGAACATGGTCGGCGAATTGGTATTGGTGCGTAACCGCCTGGTCCGCCTGGGGGCCAACAGCGCCGACGAGGCCATGTCCAAGGCGGTGTCGAACCTGGATGTGGTTACCGCCGATCTGCAAACCGCGGTCATGAAGACCCGGATGCAACCGATCAAGAAGGTCTTCGGTCGCTTCCCGCGTCTGGTTCGCGACCTGGCTCGCCAGCTCAAGAAAGAGATCAACCTGGAACTGGTCGGCGAAGAAACCGACCTCGACAAGAACCTCGTCGAGGCCCTGGCCGACCCGTTGGTCCACTTGGTCCGTAACGCGGTCGACCACGGCATCGAGTCGCCGGAAGAACGCGAAGCCTCGGGCAAGGCCCGTGGTGGCAAGGTGATCCTGGCCGCGGAACAGGAAGGCGACCACATCCTGCTGTCGATCTCCGATGACGGCAAGGGCATGGACCCGAACGTCCTGCGCTCCATCGCGGTAAAACGCGGAGTGATGGACAAGGACGCGGCTGATCGCCTGAGCGACACCGAGTGCTACAACCTGATCTTCGCCCCGGGCTTCTCGACCAAGACCGAGATTTCCGACGTGTCGGGTCGTGGCGTGGGCATGGACGTGGTGAAAACCAAGATCTCCCAGCTCAACGGTTCGATCAACATCTACTCGGCCAAGGGCCAGGGATCGAAGATCGTCATCAAGGTGCCGTTGACCCTGGCGATCATGCCGACACTGATGGTCATGCTCGGCAACCAGGCGTTCGCGTTCCCGCTGGTGAACGTCAACGAGATTTTCCACCTCGACCTGTCGACCACCAACGTGGTGGACGGCCAGGAAGTGGTGATCGTGCGGGACAAGGCGCTGCCGTTGTTCTACCTCAAGCGCTGGCTGGTCAGCTCCGCCGCTCATGAAGAGCAGCGCGAAGGCCATGTGGTGATCCTTTCCGTGGGCACTCAGCGGATCGGCTTCGTTGTCGATCAACTGGTGGGTCAGGAAGAAGTGGTCATCAAGCCATTGGGCAAAATGCTCCAGGGAACCCCGGGCATGTCGGGCGCCACCATTACCGGTGACGGCCGCATCGCGCTGATTCTCGATGTTCCGAGCATGCTCAAGCGTTACGCCACGCGGCGTATTTGATTCTGATGGAGCGGGGCGACTGAGCCTCGCTCCGTCTAACGGAGTGTTTATGGCAGTCAAAGTCCTGGTGGTGGACGATTCGGGGTTTTTCCGCCGCCGCGTCTCGGAAATTCTTTCAGCGGATTCGAATATCCAGGTCGTCGGCACGGCGACCAACGGAAAAGAGGCGATTGATCAGGCACTGGCCCTCAAGCCCGACGTGATCACCATGGACTACGAGATGCCGATGATGGACGGCATCACGGCGGTGCGGCACATCATGCAGCGCTGCCCGACCCCGGTGTTGATGTTTTCCTCGCTGACCCACGAAGGCGCCCGGGTCACCCTGGATGCGCTGGACGCCGGCGCGGTGGACTTCCTGCCGAAGAATTTCGAAGACATCTCGCGCAACCCCGAGAAGGTCAAGCAACTGCTGTGCGAGAAGATTCTCAGCATCGCGCGCAGTAACCGTCGTGTCAGCACCTACACGGCACCGCCACCGGTAGCGGCCCCCGCGCCGACACCAGCACCTTCGAGCGTTGGCAGTTTCAGCGGCAACGTGCCCGCGCGTCCGGCCCCGGCTCCGATCCCGGCTCGTGCGCCAGCGCACGCACCCACGTCGCCTGCGCCAAAACGCAAAGCTTACAAACTGGTGGCCATCGGCACCTCCACCGGTGGCCCGGTGGCCTTGCAGCGGGTCCTGACCCAGTTGCCGGCCAACTTCCCGGCACCGATCGTGCTGGTCCAGCACATGCCCGCGGCCTTCACCAAAGCGTTCGCCGAGCGTCTGGACAAGCTCTGCCGCATCAGCGTCAAGGAAGCCGAGGACGGCGACATCCTGCGTCCAGGCCTGGCGCTGCTGGCACCGGGTGGCAAGCAAATGATGATCGATGGCCGTGGCGCGGTGAAAATCCTGCCGGGCGACGAGCGTTTGAACTACAAGCCTTGCGTGGACATCACCTTTGGTTCTGCGGCCAAGTCCTACGGTGACAAAGTTCTGGCGGTCGTGTTGACCGGCATGGGCGCCGACGGTCGCGAAGGCGCGCGCCTGCTCAAGCAGGGCGGCAGTTCGATCTGGGCCCAGGACGAAGCCAGCTGCGTGATCTATGGCATGCCGATGGCCATCGTCAAAGCCGAACTCGCCGACGCGGTGTATAGCCTCGACGACATTGGCCGGCACCTGGTCGAGGCTTGTGTCTGATGGACGTTCTAAGCCTGATCGGGATCATTCTGGCGTTCGTTGCCATCATCGGTGGCAACTTCCTCGAAGGCGGTCACCTCGGTGCATTGGCCAACGGCCCGGCGGCGCTGATCGTACTCGGCGGCACCTTCGGCGCGGCGTTGCTGCAATCGCCGATGAGCGCCTTCAAGCGCGCCCTGCAGATTCTGGCGTGGATTCTGTTTCCACCGCGCATCGATCTGGCCGGTGGCGTCGACCGTGTCGTCAACTGGAGCCTGACCGCGCGCAAGGAAGGCTTGCTCGGTCTTGAAGGGATGGCCGACACCGAACCCGACAACTACGCGCGCAAAGGCCTGCAACTGCTGGTGGACGGCGCTGAACCCGAAGCGATCCGCAGCATTCTGGAAGTCGATTTCTATACCCAGGAAAGCCGCGACATCGAAGCCGCCAAGGTCTTCGAAAGCATGGGCGGTTATGCGCCGACCATCGGCATCATCGGTGCGGTGATGGGCCTGATCCATGTCATGGGCAACCTGGGTGACCCATCGCAGCTGGGCAACGGCATTGCCGTGGCCTTCGTCGCCACCATCTATGGCGTGGCCAGTGCCAACCTGGTGCTGTTGCCGATTGCCGCGAAACTCAAATCCATCGCGATGCGTCAGTCGCGTTATCGGGAAATGTTGCTCGAAGGCCTCCTGTCGATCGCCGAAGGTGAAAACCCTCGCTCCATTGAGTTGAAGCTTCAGGGCTTCATGGATTGATGGGGGGCATGGATCATGGCACGTCGTCGCCAGCATGAAGAGCATGTCAACCACGAACGTTGGCTGGTTTCCTACGCCGACTTCATCACCTTGCTCTTCGCCTTCTTCGTGGTGATGTACTCGATTTCCTCGATCAACGAAGGCAAGTACAAGGTCATTTCCCAGGCGCTGATCGGGGTCTTCACGGACGCCGATCGTTCCTTGAAACCGATCCCGATCGGCGAAGAACGGCCCAAGACCGTGACCCCGGCCAAGCCACTGGTCAACGACAGTGACCAGGTCGAAGCCGGTGTCGCCGGTACCAGCGATCCACTCAAAAGCATCGCCGACGACATCAGTGCAGCGTTCGGCGACTTGATCAGCTCCAATCAGATGACCGTGCGCGGCAACGAGTTGTGGGTCGAGATCGAACTCAATTCCAGTCTGTTGTTTGGCAGTGGCGACGCCATGCCCAGCGACATCGCGTTCAACATCATCGACAAGGTCGCCGCGATTCTGAAGCCGTTCGACAACCCGATCCACGTCGAAGGTTTTACTGACGATCAACCGATCCGCACGGCGCAGTACCCGACCAACTGGGAACTGTCTTCGGCCCGTTCCGCCAGCATCGTGCGCATGCTCGCCATGCAAGGGGTAAACCCCAGTCGTCTGGCGTCCGTGGGGTACGGCGAATTCCAGCCAGTGGCCAATAACGCCACGGCAGAAGGCCGGGCGCGCAATCGTCGGGTGGTGCTGGTGGTGTCGCGCAATCTCGACGTGCGGCGCAGCCTGACCGGCACGGGGACCGCTCACGCACAACCGGACGCGGCGTTGAAGCGTGCTGGCACACAAACTGCACCGACCCCGGTCAAGTCGCCGGGACGAGAGGGAGCCGTCAATTCTCCGTCACCCGCATTAACACGTTGAGCTATTTCTCGGTCGATCCGTTCGGCCGGGAGGAACAATCCGAATGAGAGTCTGGGCAGTCGCCAATCAAAAGGGTGGTGTCGGTAAAACCACTTCCTCTATCGCTTTAGCCGGTTTGCTGGCCGAGGCGGGCAAGCGCGTGGTCGTGGTCGATCTCGACCCCCACGGCTCCATGACCAGCTATTTCGGTTACGACCCCGATACCCTGGAACACAGCAACTACGACCTGTTCCTGCATAAGGGCAGCGTGCCTGAGGGCTTGCCCGGCCAGTTGTTGCTGTCCACCAGCGACGAACGTATTTCCCTGTTGCCATCGAGTACCGCGCTGGCGACCCTTGAGCGCCAGTCACCGGGCCAGAGTGGCCTGGGCCTGGTGATCGCCAAGAGCCTGGCGCAGTTGTGGCAAGACTTCGATTACGCGGTCATCGACAGCCCGCCGTTGCTGGGCGTGCTGATGGTCAATGCCTTGGCGGCGAGCCAGCAACTGGTGATTCCGGTGCAGACCGAGCACCTGGCGGTCAAGGGCCTGGAACGCATGGTCAACACCCTGGCGATGATCAATCGCTCGCGCAAACAGGCGCTGCCGTTCAGCATCGTACCGACCCTGTTCGATCGCCGTACGCAAGCGTCCCTGGGCACGCTGCGTGTCCTGCGCGACAAATTCCCGGATGAAATCTGGCAGGGCTACATTCCGGTCGACACGCGTTTGCGCGATGCCAGCCGGGCCGGGCTGACGCCTTCGCAATTCGACGGCAAAAGCCGTGGGGTTCTGGCCTACCGCGCGTTACTCAAGCATTTGCTGGCGGCACAACTTGTTCCGCAGGTGGCGTGAGATGAATCCAGCCCCTGTAGGAGCGAGCTTGCTCGCGATGGACGACAACGATAACGCGGGGTTCATGGAGATGCGCGGTGTCCATACCTTCATCGCGAGCAAGCGCTCTCCTGCAAGGGGGCTGGCATGAATCGGCCGGTGAAGACCACCTCGCGTCCGCAACTGGCGCTCCAGTCTTATCTGGACAGCTTGCTGATGGAGGCGACCGAAGAACTGCCGGTTGAAGCTCAAGCGCTTGCTGAAATCGTCGAAGTTGTCGAAGCGATTGAAGTAGAAGCTGCACTGGATGAGTTCCAGGCAGCCGTGCTCGAAGAACAGGCCCGTGATGCGCAGAAAAGCGCCGCCCTTGCCGTGCCGGTCCTGGCACCAGTCGTTGAAAAAACACCGATCGCCGTGATCGAAGCCACTGCACCGGTACTCGCTCAGGTATCGACCATCGCACCGTTGCTGCAAGCGTTGGCACCGCCAGCCGTGGAAGAGCAACACGCTGTGGTACCGCCGGCTGCCGAGGTACTTCAAGCGTTGGTGCCACCGGTCGTCGAAGTGCACCTGCCGCCTGCCAACACGCCGCCACCGGTGGAAACCGATGGCCGTCCGTCCTGGGCCGCCGAACCGTTCGAGTGCCTGTTGTTCGATGTCGCGGGCTTGACCCTGGCGGTGCCGCTGGTGTGCCTGGGGTCGATCTACCCGCTGGCGGGGCATGAGCTGACGCCGTTGTTCGGCCAGCCGGAATGGTTCCTGGGCATCCTGCCGAGCCAGGCCGGCAATCTGAAGGTGTTGGACACCGCGCGCTGGGTCATGCCGGACCGGTATCGCGAGGATTATCGCCAGGGCCTGCAATACGTCATTTCCGTTCAGGGCTACGAATGGGGGCTGGCAGTGCATCAGGTCAGCCGCTCGTTGCGCCTGGACCCGAACGAAATCAAATGGCGCAGCCATCGTGGTCAACGACCATGGTTGGCGGGCACCGTGATTGAACACATGTGTGCGTTGCTCGACGTTTCCGCGCTGGCCGAGTTGATCGCCAGCGGTGGGGCCAGGCACATGGGCGGCAGCAAGCCGACTCAAAAAACTACATAACAGAACAACACCGCCAGGGCGGTTTTTCGAGGGGTCAGGGTATGAATGATAAGGCGACGGCGGCAAAGGGTTCCGAAGATCCGATCCTGCAATGGGTCACCTTCAAGCTGGACAACGAAACCTACGGCATCAACGTGATGCGCGTTCAGGAAGTCCTGCGCTACACCGAAATCGCCCCGGTACCGGGTGCCCCGAGCTACGTGCTGGGCATCATCAACCTGCGCGGTAATGTGGTCACCGTGATCGACACCCGTCAGCGCTTCGGCCTGATGAACGCCGAAATCAGTGACAACACCCGTATCGTCATCATCGAGGCCGACAAGCAAGTGGTCGGGATCATGGTCGACAGCGTGGCCGAAGTGGTTTACCTGCGTCAGTCGGAAATCGAAACCGCGCCGAACGTGGGTAACGAAGAGTCCGCCAAGTTCATTCAAGGCGTGTGCAACAAGAACAACGAACTGCTGATCCTGGTCGAACTCGACAAGATGATGAGCGAAGAAGAATGGTCGGAACTGGAGAGTATCTGATTGATTCTTGAGGTGGCGGTCATTGTCCTGTTCCTGTTTTGGGCAGGCACGCTGGCAATGTTTCTGGCGTACATTCGCGGTCAGCGGCTGATTGCCGCGCAACAGGCCCAGAGTGATGCGCTGCGCGATCAGCGCATCAAGGACCTGGCCAAGCGCGTCGACAATTACCAGAACGGCAGCGTGCGCATGGGTGAAGACCTGCACGAACTGCGCGCGATCGTCGCGCCTTTGCCGGACAAACTGGCCCAGCTGGAACAGCGCGACCCTTCCAGCCTGTCGTTCGCCCAGGCGGCGCGACTGGTGGGCATGGGCGCCAGCGTCGACGAACTGACCCAGTCCTGCGGCTTGACCCAGGCTGAGGCAGAGTTGATGAGCAAGTTGCACAAGAGCAGCTAAAAGCCTGTAGGAGCGAGCCCGCTCGCGATGGACGTTAACGATGACGCGGGCTGTCTGAATCAACGCGTCGCGCTTGAGTCCATCGCGAGCAGGCTCGCTCCTACAGTGGTTTCAGGCTGGTCACAAAATCGGTGTTCACTGAACATCAAATGTAGGAGCGAGCCCGCTCGCGATGGGCGTTAACGATGACGCGGGCTGTCTGAATCAACGTGTCGCGCCTGAGTCCATCGCGAGCAGGCTCGCTCCTACAATGGTTTTGGTCGTACCCGCTGCCTCTGTGGTCGTGACCTCATTCGCGATGGCATTTTTGAAGACTCAATAATCATCCCCGCGTTCAGTGACATCCTTCTCGACCCAGGGCGCATCCGGAACATGCCCAGCCGGAAACTTGCCTTTCAGGTTCCACGCAAACGCGATGATCTCGGCAATCGTCAGATAGAGTTCCTGCGGAATACTGTCCCCCAGCTCCATCCGCGCCAGCAGCTTCACCAGTTCGGCGTTTTCGTAGATCGGCACTTCGTAGTCGCGAGCGATTCGCAGAATTTCTTCCGCCAGTGCTTCATCGCCCTTGGCCGTGAGGGTAGGGGCGTGGGTGCCGTCGTATTTGAGGGCGATGGCCTGGCGTGGGGCGTGGGGGTTATTCATGCGTTTTCGTCGACCCAGCGTTGTTCGAGGCGGGTTTGGGTGCCCTGGGGCGGTGTGCCGAGGTGGCAGTCGAGATCGCCGACATTCAGGCCTGATGCCAGCAGGCGTTCGCGCAATGCCGACAGATTGTTTTCGATCAGGCTCGCGGTGTAGGGCCGCTCGGCCCACAGCTGGCTCGACAGGCTGCCCTTGATCAACTGTGCCTGAACCTGCAACGGCCCCAAGGGCTCCATGTCGAACGCCAGGTCAACGCGCCACAGTTGTTGTTTGGGTTCGCGTTCGTCGCGGCGTTCCTGTTGCGGTTCTTTCTCGGGGGGCTCTTCACGCTGAAACTTCACTTGCAATGGCACGATGTCCTGCAGGTTACGCATCGGGATTTCCAGTTGCCAGGTGCTCATCAGGCGCCCGTCGGCGGTCACGCCGGTCTGTTCCAGACTCGATAATTGGTGGCTTTGCAGGCGTGAGACCGCAGCGGCGGCCAGGCGCAGCAGATGTTCGAGGTCATCTTCACCCTCGGCACTTTGCAACAGGCGCTCGGGCAGCGGAAAACTGGTTGGCGAGGGTTTGGCGCTGACCTGCCCGAGCATGCCCAGGGCATTGCGCACGAAGTTCGGCATCGCCTGGGCCAGCGTATTCGCCGCGATGATCGCGCTGAGGTTGGTGTTGGCCTGGAGCCCTGGCGTCAATTGCGCGATCAGCTTCAGCAGGTCGGCTTTCAAGTCGGGCGCCAGCGCCGGGTTCTGGCCGGTCAGCAACTTGGTCTCAAGGAACGCACCGCTGCCCAGTAATGCCTGGGCCAGGCCTTTGGCCGTACTCAGTTGCTGAACATCGGGCAAACCGGCGAGCAATCGGGAAGCGGCGTTACGCAGGTCTACGGAGGTCTGGTCGGAATCCGGCAGGTCTTGCAGGAGTTTGAGCAAACCGTCCAGCGAGCCCTGGCGATTTTGCTGGTCGACCAGTTGCTGGGTCACGGCCAGTTGATCCTGCCGGCTGCTCAATGGCACGAACTTGAGCGTCTGGGTGTCCTGGACCAGCGCGCTGAGCAAGGTGCCGATGCGCAACGGTTGCGAGCTGTCGATGCTCAGGGTGCTGCCGCTCAGGGCCGTGTTGAGCAAGCTGACCATCGAGCGAAACACCGTCGCCTGCCCTGGCGCTTGCGGCAACACCTGGGAGGTCAGCACTTTGGCTTGCAGCAGGGTACCGACCGGCAACTGGCCCGTGTCGATGCGGGTGAGGGTGGCGACGCTGGAGGCAATGGCTTGTTGCACGGTCACTGCCAGATTGCTCGCCGAGGGCTGAGTGACCACGATGTTGGTGCCTTGGGCCAACGGTAGGTTGCTGGTGGCCTGGACCGTGGTTTGGCGGCCGCTGTCGAGGGTGACCTTGAGCAACAATTGAAACGTCTGATCCGCCTGCTTGAGCGATAGCACCTCGGCCCTGGCAGTCTGACCGGCGTCGATCAGCCCCTCCATTGGCGTCAGCAGCTTTATCAGCTCGCCACTGACCGCCAGCGGACGTGCGGTCGCCGGTGCGGTCTGCGGTAGCGGGAGGATGTTCATGTCGCCTGTCATACGCGGTCACAACCTTGGGAAAATGCGCTCTTTAGAGTAGGAAATGGCATGTATAATGCCGCCCCGTTGTATACAGAGTGGCCGAAACATTGCAATTATTTGACCCAGCTCTCTAGTTCGGGCTGCCAATACCTTTATTCTGCCTCTCTTTAACGGCCGCGCCAGAGCCGACTTGAACCGTATAAGGCCCGTGAACCCTTGACCAGTCCTGTCCTGCAAACCGTTGCCCTTGCCTGTGAGCGAGACCTTCGGCTGCTCTTCGAAAATCTCGATTTGAGACTGGCCAGTGGCGAAATGGTACAAATCAGCGGCCCCAACGGCAGTGGGAAAACCAGCCTGCTACGCCTGCTTTCGGGCCTGATGCAGCCGACTGACGGTCAAGTGCTGCTCAATGGCCAGCCACTTAACGAACAACGCACGGAACTGGCGCGCAACCTGCTGTGGATCGGCCATGCCGCCGGGATCAAGGACCTGCTGACGCCCGAAGAGAACCTGAGCTGGCTTTGTGCCCTGCATCAGCCGGCCTCCCATGAAGCCATCGGGCAAGCCCTGGCGGCGGTCGGACTGCGGGGGTTCGAGGATGTTCCCTGCCACACACTGTCCGCTGGCCAGCAGCGTCGTGTCGCGCTGGCCCGGTTGTACCTGGATTGCCCACCCCTGTGGATTCTCGACGAACCGTTCACCGCCCTCGACAAACAAGGCGTGGCGCAACTCGAAGAGCACCTCGCCGCGCACTGCGAGCGCGGTGGCATGGTGGTGTTGACCACTCACCATACCCTGAGCCGGATGCCGGCCGGTTATCGCGACATTGATCTGGGGAAATGGGCCGTATGAGTGTTTTCGGCCTGTTGGTCGCCCGTGAGGCCCGTTTGCTGTTTCGCCGTCCGGCGGAACTGGCCAATCCGCTCGTATTCTTCGCCATCGTCGTTTCGTTGTTCCCGCTGGCGGTCGGACCCGAGTCTCAATTGTTGCAAACCTTGTCTCCGGGACTGGTCTGGGTCGCAGCCCTTTTATCGGTTTTGCTCTCGCTGGACGGGCTTTTCCGCAGTGATTTCGAAGACGGATCACTGGAACAGTGGGTCCTTTCGCCGCACCCCCTGGCCCTTCTGGTATTGGCCAAGGTGCTGGCACACTGGATGTTTTCCGGCCTGGCACTGGTTTTGCTCGCGCCCTTGCTGGCGTTGATGCTCGGTTTGCCTGCCGCTTGTCTGCCGGTGTTGCTGCTTTCCTTATTGCTGGGTACACCGGTGCTGAGCCTGCTCGGTGCGGTGGGCGCGGCACTGACGGTGGGTTTGAAGCGCGGTGGCCTGTTGCTGGCGCTGCTGATTCTGCCGTTGTACATCCCGGTGTTGATTCTTGGCAGTGGCGCCTTGCAGGCGGCGTTGCAAGGCATGCCGGCGACCGGTTATCTGCTGTGGCTTGGTAGCCTGACCGCCCTGGCGATAACCCTGACACCCTTTGCAATAGCCGCTGGCCTGAAGATCAGTGTCGGCGAATAATGAGGTCTGGTTAAAAAGTAACCAGTAAAGACCCTTTGGCCGGCTCGTGACAACGGGCGGCAACCGTGATGGAAACAGTATGAACTGGACGTGGTTTCACAAGCTCGGCTCGCCCAAGTGGTTCTACGGCATCAGCGGCAAATTGCTGCCGTGGCTGAGTGTCGCGGCGTTGCTGCTGATCGGCGTTGGCGTGGTCTGGGGCCTGGCCTTCGCGCCGCCGGACTACCAGCAGGGCAACAGTTTTCGGATCATCTACATCCACGTTCCGGCCGCCATGCTGGCGCAGTCCATTTATGTGATGCTGGCCGTGTGCGGCATCGTCGGCCTGGTCTGGAAAATGAAACTGGCCGATGTCGCCCTGCAATGCGCGGCGCCCATCGGTGCCTGGATGACCGCCGTGGCGCTGGTCACCGGCGCGATTTGGGGCAAACCGACCTGGGGCTCGTGGTGGGTCTGGGATGCCCGACTAACGTCCATGCTGATATTGCTGTTCCTGTACTTCGGTCTCATTGCGCTGGGCAATGCGATCAGCAATCGTGAGAGCGCCGCCAAGGCGTGCGCGGTGCTGGCCATTGTCGGTGTGATCAACATCCCGATCATCAAGTACTCGGTGGAGTGGTGGAACACCCTGCACCAGGGCGCGACCTTCACCCTCACCGAAAAACCGGCGATGCCCGCCGAAATGTGGCTGCCGTTGTTGCTGACGGCGCTGGGTTTCTACTGTTTCTTCGGCGCGGTGTTGCTGCTGCGCATGCGCCTTGAAGTGCTCAAGCGCGAAGCGCGGGCCAGTTGGGTGAAAGCCGAAGTGGAAAACAGTCTGGAGGTCGCTCGATGAGTTTTGCTTCATTCGGCGACTTCATCGCCATGGGTCATCATGGCCTGTATGTCTGGTCAGCCTATGGCATTTGCCTGGCGGTGCTGGCCATCAACGTGGCGGCGCCGATCCTGGCCCGCAAGCGGTATCTGCAACAAGAGGCGCGACGTCTGCGCCGGGAGAACGGCAAGTGAATCCCCTGCGTAAAAAGCGTCTAATCATCATTCTCGCGATCCTGGTCGGTGTCGGCGCTGCCGTCGGCCTGGCCCTGAGCGCCCTGCAGCAGAACATCAATCTGTTTTACACCCCGACCCAGATCGCCAACGGCGAAGCGCCGCATGACACGCGCATCCGCGCCGGCGGCATGGTCGAGAAGGGATCGCTGCAACGTTCCAGCGATTCCCTGGACGTGAAGTTCATCGTCACCGACTTCAACAAATCGGTCACCATCACCTATCGCGGCATCCTCCCGGACCTGTTCCGCGAAGGGCAGGGCATCGTCGCCCTGGGCAAGCTCAATGCCGATGGCGTGGTGGTGGCCGATGAAGTGCTGGCCAAGCACGATGAAAAGTACATGCCGCCGGAAGTGACCAAGGCCCTCAAGGACAGTGGTCAAACCGCTCCAACACCTGCGAAGGAGGGTTGATCCATGACTTCCGCAATCTTCATCCCCGAACTGGGCCACATGGCCATGATCCTGGCGCTGTGTTTTGCGCTGGTACAAGCCGTGGTGCCGTTGCTCGGTGCCTGGCGCGGCGACCGCTTGTGGATGAGCCTGGCCCAGCCAGCGGCCTGGGGCCAGTTCGCCTTTCTGGTATTCGCCTTCGGGAGCCTGACCTACGCGTTCATGACTGACGACTTCTCCGTCGCCTATGTCGCCAGCAATTCCAACAGCTCGTTGCCCTGGTACTACAAATTCAGCGCCGTGTGGGGCGCGCACGAAGGTTCGTTGCTGCTCTGGGCGCTGATCCTTGGCGGCTGGACCTTCGCGGTGTCGGTGTTCTCCCGGCAGTTGCCGCAAGTGATGCTGGCGCGGGTACTGGCGGTCATGGGCATGATCAGCACTGGTTTCCTGCTGTTCCTGATCCTCACGTCCAACCCGTTCTCGCGGATCCTGCCGCAGATTCCGGCAGACGGTCGCGACCTGAATCCGTTGCTGCAAGACATCGGCCTGATCGTGCACCCGCCGATGCTGTACATGGGCTATGTCGGTTTTTCCGTGGCCTTCGCGTTCGCCATCGCCGCATTGCTGGGCGGTCGTCTTGATGCCGCGTGGGCTCGCTGGTCACGCCCCTGGACCATCGTGGCCTGGGCGTTCCTCGGTATCGGCATCACCCTTGGCTCGTGGTGGGCCTACTACGAACTCGGCTGGGGCGGCTGGTGGTTCTGGGACCCGGTGGAAAACGCTTCTTTCATGCCATGGCTGGTGGGCACCGCGCTGATTCACTCGTTGGCGGTCACGGAAAAACGTGGCGTGTTCAAAAGCTGGACCGTGTTGCTGGCCATTGCCGCCTTCTCGCTGAGCTTGCTGGGCACGTTCCTGGTACGTTCCGGCGTGCTGACCTCGGTGCACGCCTTTGCCTCCGACCCGGAGCGCGGCGTGTTCATCCTGATTTTCCTGTTGTTTGTGGTCGGTGGCTCGCTGACGCTGTTCGCCCTGCGCGCTCCGGTGGTCAAGAGCCAGGTCGGCTTCAACCTCTGGTCGCGGGAAACCCTGCTGCTGGGCAATAACCTGGTGCTGGTGGTCGCGGCTTCGATGATCCTGTTGGGCACCTTGTATCCGTTGGTTCTGGACGCGATGACCGGTGCCAAGCTGTCGGTCGGCCCACCGTATTTCAACGCGCTGTTCATTCCGTTGATGGCGCTGCTGATGCTGGTGATGGCGGTCGGCGTGATCGTGCGCTGGAAAGACACGCCGGTGAAATGGCTGGCGGGCATGCTGACCCCGGTGTTGCTCGGCAGTGCTGCGCTGGCCGTGGTAGCCGGCGTCGCCTACGGCGATTTCAACTGGGCAGTACTGGCGACCTTCATGCTGGCCGCCTGGGTGTTGCTGGCCGGTGTGCGTGACATCTTCGACAAGACACGTCACAAGGGCCTGATCAAAGGCCTGCCGACCCTGACCCGCAGTTATTGGGGCATGCAGCTGGCCCACCTGGGCATCGCGGTCTGCGCCCTCGGCGTGGTGTTGTCGAGTCAGAACAGTGCTGAACGCGACCTGCGCCTGGCGCCCGGCGAGTCGATGGATCTGGCCGGTTATCACTTCGTCTTCGAAGGCGCCAAGCACTTCGAAGGCCCGAACTTCACGTCTGACAAGGGCACCATCCGGGTCATCCGCGACGGTCGGGAAGTCAGCGTGCTGCACCCGGAAAAACGCCTCTACACCGTGCAGAATTCGGTCATGACCGAAGCCGGGATCGACGCCGGGTTCACCCGTGACCTGTATGTCGCACTGGGCGAGCCGTTGGGCGATGGCGCCTGGGCCGTGCGCGTGCACGTCAAACCGTTTGTGCGCTGGATCTGGCTCGGCGGGTTGCTCACCGGTCTGGGCGGGTTGCTGGCGGCGCTGGATCGACGCTATCGGGTCAAGGTGAAAAGCCGCGTGCGTGAAGCACTGGGCATGTCGGGAGCCACTGCATGAGACGTTGGTTGATGCTGTTGCCACTGGTGATTTTTCTGGTGGTCGCTGTTTTCCTGTATCGCGGACTGTACCTGGACCCGGCCGAGTTGCCTTCGGCCATGATCAACAAGCCGTTCCCCGAGTTCTCCCTGCCAGCGGTGCAGGGCGACAAGACCCTGACCCGCGCTGACATTCTGGGTAAGCCGGCGCTGGTCAACGTGTGGGGCACCTGGTGCATTTCCTGCCGGGTCGAGCACCCGGTGCTCAACAAGCTCGCCGAGAAGGGCGTGGTGATCTACGGCATCAACTACAAGGACGTCAATGCCGATGCCCTGAAGTGGCTGAACGAGTACCACAACCCTTACCAGCTCGACATCCGCGATGACGAAGGCACCCTGGGCTTGAACCTCGGCGTCTACGGCGCCCCGGAAACCTTCTTCATCGACGCCAAGGGCATCATCCGCGACAAGTTCGTCGGCGTGATCGACGAGCAGGTCTGGCGTGAAAAACTGGCCGCCAAGTATCAGGCGCTGGTCGACGAGGCCAAGCCATGAAGCGCTGGATTGCCGCCGTCATTTTGGGTTTGAGCCTGGCCGGTGTGGCGCAGGCGGCCATCGACACCTATGAGTTCGCCAAGGAAGCGGATCGCGAGCGTTTTCGCGAATTGACCAAGGAGTTGCGCTGCCCCAAGTGCCAGAATCAGGACATCGCCGACTCCAACGCGCCCATCGCCGCCGACCTGCGCAAAGAGATTTTCCGCATGCTCGGCGAGGGCAAGGACAACCAGCAGATCATCGACTTCATGGTTGATCGCTACGGTGACTTCGTCCGCTATAAACCCGCTCTCAATGCCAAGACTGCACTGCTCTGGTTCGGCCCTGCCGGCCTGCTGCTGGGCGGTTTCGTGATCATCGCGGTGATCGTCCGCCGTCGTCGCGCGCAACGCGCTGACACCCCGGGCTCGCTTTCTGCCGAGGAGCGCGAGCGCCTCGACCACCTGTTGGATAAAAACCAAGAATGATTGATTTCTGGCTCGCTGCAGGTCTGCTGCTTCTGGTGGCCCTGAGTTTTCTGCTGATCCCCGTTCTGCGCAGTCGTCGCGCCCAGCTCGAAGAGGATCGTACCGCCCTGAACGTGGCGCTGTATCAAGAGCGCGTGGCTGAGTTGCAGACTCAGCAGGAAGAGGGCGTGCTCGATGCGGCGCAAATGGACGCCGGTCGTGCCGAAGCTGCCCGTGAATTGCTCGCCGATACTGAAGGCGTCGCCGCGCCGCGGGTATCGCGCCTTGGCAAGCCCGCGCCGTTGCTGGCAGCGGTCCTGGTGCCGGTGCTGGCCCTGGGTTTGTACCTGCATTTCGGCGCCAGCGACAAGGTCGAGCTGACCCGGGAATTCTCCCAGCCACCGCAGTCAATGGATGAAATGACCCGGCGTCTGGAGCGTGCGGTCGCGGCGCAGCCGGATTCTGCCGAGGCCCTGTATTTCCTCGGCCGTACCTACATGACCCAGGATCGTCCTGCCGATGCCGCGAAGATTTTCGAGCGCACGGTGAATCTGGCCGGTCGTCAGCCGGAATTGCTCGGTCAATGGGCCCAGGCCCAGTACTTCGCCGATGGCAAGCAGTGGTCCGAGAAAATCCAGGCACTGACTGACGAAGCACTCAAGGCTGATCCGAAAGAAGTCACCAGCCTCGGGCTGCTGGGTATCGCGGCTTTCGAAGGTCAGCGTTATCAGCAAGCCATTGATTACTGGAATCGCCTGATGGAGCAATTGCCGCCAGACGACCAGTCCCGAGTGGCGCTGCAGGGCGGCATCACCCGCGCCACCGAGAAACTGGTGGCCAGCGGCGGCAAGGTGGCCGAGGCACCTGCGGCCAAACCGGCGGCGCGGCTCAAGGTCCATGTTGACCTGGCTGCCGAGCTGAAGGGCAAGGTCCAGCCGGGTGACAGCGTGTTCATCTTCGCCCGCGCCACCTCCGGCCCACCCGCGCCGTTGGCGGCCAAGCGCCTGACCGTGGCGGACTTGCCGGCAACCGTCGAACTGGGCGATGCCGATGCGATGATGCC
The DNA here is from genome assembly GCF_054061835.1 of Pseudomonas sp. TE12234. Classification (NCBI taxonomy): domain Bacteria; kingdom Pseudomonadati; phylum Pseudomonadota; class Gammaproteobacteria; order Pseudomonadales; family Pseudomonadaceae; genus Pseudomonas; species Pseudomonas sp. TE12234. The sequence continues at coordinate 153,076 of NZ_JBSSEP010000007.1, read as the reverse complement.
GCAGTTGAAACTGTCGAACTTCCCTGAAGTCCAACTGGTTGCGCGCATCTCCCGTGCCGGTCAACCGACGGCAGGTGAGTGGGTCGGTCGCAGCCAACCCCTGGCCAGCAGCACCACCGCGCCGCAGACACTGACCATCGACAGCCCGGATAAATAACAGGAAACGCCACCATGACCGCCATCGCTCGTATCACCTTGCTCAGCGTTGTTTTGGGGCTGAGCGCTTGTGCGGTCCAACGGCCACCCGAGCATCAGACGCCGCCACCGATCCCGTCACAGCCTGGCACCAAGCCGACGCCCTCGACCGCGCCGGGCAAACCGACCACACCGGGCAAGCCCGCCAAGCCGCTGCCGCGCACCTCGGCCAGCTTCGCGCCGCCGCCGGGTGGCAACAGCCATTGGGACCCGAAACTGGGGGTCTATGTGCTCGACGATCAACCGAATACGTTTTACCGTCAGCGCACCTACTACCGCTGGGATAATGGCTGGAGCCGTTCGATCAGTCCGAACGGGCCGTGGGAAGAGACGGATATCCATGGTGTGCCGGGTGGTTTGGGGCGGCAATTCGGGCAGTAATGCAAAGGCGACCTTCGGGGTCGCCTTTTTTGTGGGGGCTTGAATGGCTTGTCGGCGCTGGCTTGTCGGGGCGCCGCATCACAGCGATGGCGGTGTGTCAGGAGGCACTTGGTTGATTGGCCAGGTGTCGTCGCAAGCAAGCTTCACTTCTGCAACACCGGCACCTGTCTCGATCAAGCCTTCGCCTGGCGTGGTGCACCCCTCCAATGGATTGCCAGGGCGATGAGTCCGAGCACGACACCAAAGACGACGATGCCTGACCAGCCGTAGCGTGCCATCAGCCAGCCACTGACCGCCGCACCCACCGCACCGCCGAAAAAGGTGGCAGTCATGTACAGGCTGTTGATGCGACCCTGTGCTTTGGGGTCTACGGCGAATGCGCGGGTCTGGTTGGACACCAGGCCGGACTGCACACCGATATCGAGCACAATCACCCCGAGTACGAGCAATGCCAGCGAGGTCTGCGCGCCGGCCAGCAGCAGGTAGGCCAGGGTGACGATACCGATGCTGGCGCCAATCACACTGCGCGAGCCCAAGCGATCAGTAGCACGGCCACCCAGCGATGCAGCGAGTGCACCGGCCGCGCCGATGATGCCGAAGCCTCCCGCCCAGGCACTGCCCAGCTGCCAGGGACCCTTGGCCAGCAAGGTCGCCAGGTTGACCCAGAAGGCGTTGAAGCAGGCCCACAACAGTGCCTGGACGATCATCGATTGCCGAATCGCCGAGTTATCGCGCATCAGTGGCCAGAGTGAGGCGAGCAGGCGCGGATAGGAAAGATGGGTACTCGGCACACCTTGCGGAAGCAGTGTGGCCGCCGCGATCCAGACCGGGATCATGAACGCGGCTTCCACGCCATAGACCGCGCGCCAGCCCCAGGTCTCACCGACCACGCCACTGATGGTGCGACCGAGCAGGATGCCGACCATGATGCCACTGACCACCGTGCCGACGTTACGCCCGCGCTCGCTCGGCTTTGACATCACGGCGGCGAATGGCACCAGTTGCTGGGGCACGCAGCTGACGATGCCGAGGCCGAAAGACGCCGCGATCAGCGTGCCGACGCCGGGCGAAATGGCTGCCGCGATCGCGAAGCAGAACGCCAATGCGATTTGACCCAGCACCAGTTTGCGCCGGTCAAAACGGTCGCCCATGGGCAGCAAGAGGGCCAGCCCGGTGGCGAACCCCAACAGGGCTGCGCCGGCTACCAGATCGACTGTCGTCACGTCGAGCCCGAGGTCCGATGCAATCAAGGGCAGGATCGGCTGGGTGCAGTAAATGTTGGTGATCACCGCACCGGCGATGATCGCCATCATGATGATTTTGCCGCGGGACGCCAGGGTCGGCGCTGTCGTACTTTCGGATGATAAGGGCAGGGCGCTCACGGCACTCTCCTTCCAGGTCGGTTTTCCGGCATATGCGACGGGATATCGCGCGCGGGAGTTGAATGACCAACCTTACGGGTTCGCATAAATATGGATAATCCCCTAGGATCGGGAATCATCCTTCCATAATTTGATAGGGGCACGATGAATCGCCTTGAATCCATGTCTGTACTGATCGCCGTGGTCGATTCGGGCAGTTTGTCGGGTGCCGCGCGGCAGCTTGGCATGCCACTGGCTACGGTCAGCCGCAAGGTGGCGGAGCTGGAATCACACCTGCAGACGCGTCTGCTTCACCGAACCACCCGGCAACTCTCGTTGACCGAAGCCGGCGCTTCGTACGTGGCGGCCTGTCGGCGTATTCTTGAGGACATCGCCGAGGTCGAGCGCGCCGCGAGCGGGGAATACGCCTCGCCCAAAGGTGAACTGGTGGTCACCGCTCCGGTGGTTTTCGGACGCTTGCATCTGGTGCCGGTGATTGCGGAATTTCTCGCGCATTATCCGGAGATCGAGATCAATCTGATGCTCACCGACCGTGTCGTGCATCTGATGGAAGAGCACTGCGACGTCGCGGTGCGCATTGGCGACTTGCCCGACAGCTCGCTGATGGCCACACAAGTGGGTGCCGTGCGCCGGGTTGTTTGTGCAAGCCCGGATTACCTCGCGACCCATGGCATACCCTTCAAGCCTGCTGATCTGGCCGGGCACGCCTGCATTACCTTCGAAGTCCTGGCGTCCGTAGGGGCCTGGGTGTTCGGGACGGGCAAATCAGAGATGTCCGTGCGCGTTCATTCACGGCTGGCCGTCAATACGGCGGAAGCAGCCATCGACGCGGCGATGCTCGGGGTGGGCGTGATACGGGTGTTGTCCTATCAGGTTGCCGATGCCTTGCGCAAAGATGGCCTGCGTGTGGTGCTCGAGCCTTTCGAATCGTTGCCGCTGCCTGTCAGCCTCGTGCATAAGGGGCAGGCGCCACTACCCCTGAAGTTGCGGGCATTCCTCGACTTTGTGACCCCGCGCTTGCGTGCTCGCACGGCGGGCCAGGCAGCTCCAGGAGAACGCGTTTCTCTGTAGGCGCGATGGCGGTCAACGATGACGCGTGCTGGCTGATTGACCGCATTATTCACCCCGAACAGCGTGCGCGGCGGATCGCACTCGGGTAACGTGGCCGCCGCTGACCTAGTGGCTCAAGGGCTGTCGGTGGTCCAACAACAAGTCTGGCGACAAGCGAAGAGGGTGTTTTGATGGCGGGCAGGTTGATCTATCTCATCGGACCTTCCGGTTCGGGCAAGGACAGCCTGCTGGATGCCGCACGGTTACGACTGGCCGAACACGGCTGCCGTATCGTGCGGCGGGTCATCACTCGCTCGGCGGAAGCGGTGGGCGAGGCGGCGCTGGGCGTCAGCCTGGAACAATTTGCCGAGATGGAGGCGCAGGGCGCCTTTGCCCTGAGCTGGCACGCCAACGGTCTGGCCTATGGTATTCCGCGGGAAATCGACGACTGGCTGGCAGCGGGGGACGACGTGCTGGTAAACGGCTCTCGTGGGCATCTGCAGGACACTCGAGAGCGCTATCCCGACGTAGTCGTACTGTTGCTGACCGTGGATCAAGCCGTGTTGCGTCAGCGCCTGCTGGCGCGGGGGCGTGAATCGGTGATCGAGATCGATCAGCGGCTGGCGCGCAATGCCCGCTTCAATGAGCGCTTGCTGGCCGATAGCGGACCCGCCGTGCATCTGCTCGACAACTCCGGGCCGCTGGAGTACACGGTGGAGCGCTTGCTGGTCTGCATCGATAAACCGGACGCATGAGACTGATGTTGCTGGCGCTTGTAGGGTAATCGTCAGATCCGTGGATTTGAGCATCGCTGTTAAATCATCGCTCTGAAATCGTTGAGTGCCTTGACGGATTGAACCAAGCCTTGGCGCAACAAGAGGTCGAGATAATTGCCCACGTCCATCGGCGGTGCTTTCAACTGATGGCGTTGTCGTTGGGCAGCAGAGACCACTGCCGCGGGATCCAGGTCAAACAGATTGTCGACGAACTCGTCAGGGTGCTGAGCCTCTATACCGAATGGAGCGAGTGCCGCAACGGGAAAGTCTTTCTGATTGAAGGTGACAATGACGCAGGCACTACAGCGAATCGCGGCGGCCAATACATGTCGATCATCCATGTCGGGCAACGACAGTCCTTCAATCAGCTCTTCGTAGCCTGTGATGCAGGCGTCAGGAATGGCCTCATCCATCAACCCGGATGTGCGGTCCAGTTGTTCGACGGTCAGATCCGGGCGGTTTTTCTACAGGTTGCGTTTCCATTCGTTGTGTATCTCCCGGGACCAGCGTGCTCTGAAGCAACCGGAAAGTGCGAGCCACATCAGAAAGTCTCTCAAGGGCGCGGGATAAAGCACACAAGCGTCATATACAACGGTAAAAGAAGAGTGCCTCACTCGTATCCTGTCCTTAAAGCCTGTGCCTGCTCGGCGAGGAGCATCATTGCTTGTTCGCTGGCTACTTCACGCCGGTTTTTATAGTCCATCAAATCGACAAATCGCACCCGTCGGTGCTTGCCGGTTTTGTGGTAAGACAATTCGCCGGATTCGAGCAGTTTGATCAGGTGCGGACGTGAGACGTTGAGCAGGTCTGCTGCTTCTTGCGTGGTCAATTCGGCGTGAATCGGCACCACTTTGACGGCGTTGCCCGCAGCGAGTTCTGCCAGGATATCGACGAGCAGCCTTAGCGCGGAGGTGGGTAGTTCGACGCTGTGAGCTTCGTTCTGGTCATCGAAAATCTGGATGCGCTGGGTTTCGAGTTGAGTGGCGAGATAGGCGGCCAAGGCACGCTGGCCCTTGATGGCGGCTTGTACTTCACGCTCGAGAGGCAAGGTAATGGTCGGATCAATGACTGTCGACATGACGGTTTCCAATATTCTGATAAATCGATGTCGGCAGGCTATTCGAATTATTCGAAAACCTCAATAAACGAAATAATCGAAATTTAAAAGCGTTTTTCTCAGCAACCCCAGGACATGCTCCACAAGCGCCCTAGCCTTGGCGCTGGCCATTCTGCCGGGGGGTACGCTGTCCACAGGTCTTGATTGGGCAGCGTCCAGTTCTTCATGACTCGCCTGACCCGCCATTGGTCAACTCCGGCGCAATCATCCATTCGGTCGCGCTGGCCCATCCCTGATGGGCCAGCCTGCCTGCCATTTATGCGGTAACCAGGGACGGTTGTCTTGAAGCCGTCAAAAACCGCAGCAACGCCAGCAGCGGAAACGCACTGCCAACCACCACGATCCACAACCAGCCACCCTGTTCGTACACCAGGCTGGCTATCGATGATCCGAACGCACCCCCGATGAAGATGCTGGTCATGTATAGGGCGTTGAGTCGACTGCGGCTTTTGGCATCGAGAGCGTAGACCGCGCGTTGGCCCAGGACCATGTTCATCTGCACGCAGAAGTCGAGTACCACGCCTGTCACCGCCAGACCAATGACGCTGTAGGCCGGATGGATGAAGGCCGGCAAGAAGCTCAGGCTGGCGAACAGCAGGGCCAGCAAGGACGCGACGCGGGTGTGGCCGGCATCGGCCAGGCGACCGGCGATGGGCGCGGCGATGGCGCCGATGGCACCGACCAGCGCGAAGATCGCAATCTGGCTTTGCGACAGGCCATGGTTGCGCGCCAGTTCCAGGGGCACCGCCGTCCAGAACAGGCTGAACGTGGCAAACATGCAGCCCTGGTAGAAGGCGCGTTGACGCAGCACCGGTTGCTGGCGCAACAGCGTCCACAGCGAGCCCAGCAACTGGCCATAAGAAGCGCTGTGATCCGGTTGGCGCTTGGGGATGGTCATGGCGAGCACAACGCTGATGGCGGCCATCAACAGCGCCGCGATGACAAACATCGCTCGCCAGCCGAAGTGGTCCGCAACGACGCTGGAGACCGGCCGCGCCAACAGAATCCCCAGCAGCAAGCCGCCCATGATCCCGCCGACTACACGACCGCGAGATGCCTCCGGCGCCAGGTGCGCGGCCAGTGGAATCAGGATCTGCACGGACACCGAACTGAAGCCCACCAGCAGCGAAATCAGCAAAAACACGTTCGGATGATCGGTGAACGCCGCGCCCAGCAGGCTGGCAATCGCCACTACCGTGGTGATGATCATCAGCCGACGGTTCTCCAGCAAATCACCCAGGGGTACCAGGAAGAACAGGCCCAGCGCATAACCGATCTGGGTCAACGACACGATCAGGCTGGCCATGGTGTTGGTCAGGCCGATGTCCGGGGCGATCAGGCCGATGATGGGTTGCGCGTAGTAAATGTTGGCCACGATGGCGCCACAACAGAACGCGAACAGCAGCACCATGCCTCGGGTCATTGTCGCGGTGCCATGGGGCACTTGAGTTGCCTGGTTCATAACGTGTCTCGCTGAGCAAAAGGGGATGCGCGCAGGCTAATGGCCTGACCGGTACGGCGGAAGAGTGATTGGAGTGATAGCACTCATTCCGTTGCGGAATGAGTGAAGGGTCATGTGCCGTCGGCCCGTGAACCTTGCGTCGAAACTTTGAGGGCTGATGATACATTCACTTACATCTTGTTCGATAGCATGCTTATGTTCGCCCTTGCCTCCTTAACGTTCATTAGCGGAAGTCACGTCCATGAATGCGATGTTGCGTTACCTGATTCGCGGCGCCTCTCTGGTTACGTTGGTCGGTTTGTTCTCGGTCAGTTGGGCTCAGGCACAAGAGGCGCCGGGCATGCACATTGGTGTGCGCGGCGAGATCATCGAGGTCAGCGCCGATTGGGTGAAAGTCCATGCCAACAGCGGCGAAAACCTGACCGTCAACCTGAACAAGGACACCAGGATCCGCGCCGTTACCCTGGCAAATATCGAAGACATCAAACCCGGCAGTTACATCGGCTCGGCCGCCATTCCTCAAGAGGATGGCAGCCTGAAGGCGCTGGAAGTCCACGTTTTCCCGCCGGAACTGGCGGGCAGTGGCGACGGGCATCGCCCCTTTGATCTGGCCAAGGGCAGCAGCATGACCAATGGCAGCGTCGGCGACCTGGTGGTCAGCAACGGCCGGATCCTGACCGTGAACTACAAGGGCGGCCAGCAGAAGATTCTGGTGCCGGAGGACGTGCCCATCGTCAACGTGCTGCCGGGGGATCGCAGCTTGCTCAAAGTGGGGACGAAAATCGTCACGTTCGTCACCCAAAGCGCCGATGGCACGCTGACGGCGCAGTCGATTTCGGCCGGCAAGGACGGGGTGACGCCGCCGATGTAAGGCCTACCGACCATCCGAAGAAAAACCCGCTTAGCCCTGACGGCTAGACTCTACAGGGGGATCACTTCAACGCGTCCTTACCAAGCGGGAGCATCACGATGAAAATCGTATCTTCGCTGGCATTGGTGGTAGCGGTCGGGTGCATCTGCGGATGCTCAACAGTGCCTGACCGTCAGGTCACCAATGTTCCCCTCAACGCTACTTCCATCAACGCCGGGCATATCGCCCGGCCCATCATGATGTCCAGTGGTCATGAAACCGTGTTCTGGTTTGCCGTCAGTGGCGAGAGCATGGGCAGCGCTTTACCAGGCCGTCTGATGGCCTACATCTATCCGGGAAGCTGTGCGAGCCTGGGTTCGAAACCGGCCTATGACATGAACGACGGTCCGAACGCGCGGTTCTATTCCCAGGCATCGCACCAGTATTTCTGGAAAAGCGCACCGGTAGCCGTCGAAACACTTCGAGCGGGAGGCTATGCATTGGTGGTGCGGGAAAGTCCGGCCGATGGTCACCAGAGTATTTTCTGCGGCAACTTGAGCTGAAACAGCAGATGAAAAAAACTGTGGGAGCGAGCTTGCCCGCGATGATATCTGCACAATCAACATCGTCGTTGACTGCCATGACCCCATCGCCAGCAAGCTCGCTCCCACAGTCGTCGCAGTGTTCAGGTGATTACTGACCGCTATAGATCTGGTCGAAAACGCCACCATCATTGAAGTGGGTTTTCTGTACGGTGCGCCAGTCGCCAAAGGTTTTCTCTACCGAGAGGAATTCCACTTTCGGGAAGCGATCGGTGTACTTGGCCAGCACGGCCGGGTCACGTGGACGCAGGTAGTTCGCTGCCGCAATTTCCTGGCCTTCCGGCGACCACAGGTACTTCAGGTATTCCTCGGCGGCGGCGCGAGTGCCTTTCTTGTCCACGGTTTTGTCGACCACCGACACCGGCGGCTCGGCTTCGGCGGAGACGCTTGGGTAGATGACTTCAAACTGATCGCGGCCGAATTCGCGGGCGATCATTTCCGCTTCGTTTTCGAAGGTCACCAGCACATCGCCAATCTGATTGGTCATGAAGGTGGTGGTAGCGGCGCGACCACCGGTATCGAGCACCGGCGCTTGCTTGAACAGTTTGCCGACGAAGGCTTTGGCCTTGTTCTCGTCGCCGCCGTTCTTCAGCACATAGCCCCACGCCGACAGGTAGGTGTAGCGGCCGTTACCCGAGGTTTTCGGGTTCGGCACGATGACTTGCACGCCATCCTTGAGCAGGTCCGGCCAATCCTTCAGCGCTTTCGGGTTGCCCTTGCGGACGATGAACACGGTAGCCGAGGTAAACGGCGCGCTGTTATTCGGCAGGCGCGTCACCCAGTTGTCCGGGACCAGTTTGCCGTTGTCTGCCAGGGCGTTGATGTCGGTGGCCATGTTCATGGTGATGACGTCAGCCGGCAGGCCATCGATGACCGATCGCGCCTGTTTGCTGGAGCCGCCGAAGGACATCTGCAGGGTGATGTTTTCGTTGTGTTCGGCTTGCCAGTGTTTCTGGAACGCAGTGTTGTAGTCCTTGTAGAAATCGCGCATCACGTCGTAGGAAACGTTGAGCAGGGTCGGTGCGGCCTGAGCCACACTGGTCAGTGCCAGGCCAGCGGCCAGAAGCGAGGCGCCTAAGAGTTTTTTCACTGCGCAATCCTTGTTCTGAAAGTTTGTTTTTAAAGGTGAGGCAATTTGCCAGCGACTATAGCCGGGCTCGCATAGTCCTTTAAAGATTAAAAAGCACTTTGCTTATTCCAGTTTCTTGAACAATGCATTGCCGCAACGAGAGCAGAACGCGGCGTCGGGTTCATGGCTGTTTTTCCGGCACACCGGGCATTCGTGGTCAAGGTTTTCACCCCGCATGGCGTTGGCCAGTTCAGCGGTGAATATGCCGGTCGGCACGGCGATGATCGAGTAACCGGTGATCATCACCAGCGAGGAAACCACCTGCCCCAGCGGCGTCTTCGGCACGATATCGCCGAAGCCTACGGTGGTCAGGGTCACGATAGCCCAATAGATGCCTTTGGGAATGCTGGTGAAGCCGTGTTCCGGGCCTTCGATCACATACATCAAGGTGCCGAACACGGTCACCAGCGTGCAGACGCTGACCAGGAACACCACGATTTTCTGCTTGCTGCCGCGCAGGGCAGACATCAGGTAGTTGGCCTGTTTCAGGTAAGGGCTGAGCTTGAGCACGCGGAAAATCCGCAGCATCCGAATGATCCGGATGATCAGCAGGTACTGCGCATCGGAATAGTACAGCGCGAGGATGCCGGGCACGATGGCCAGCAAATCCACCAGGCCATAAAAGCTGAAGGCGTAGCGCAGTGGCTTGGGCGAACAGTACAGGCGCAGGCCATATTCAATGGCGAAGATGACCGTGAAACCCCATTCGATATACGCCAGCACATCGGCGTAGTCCTGGTGCACCGCATCGATGCTGTCGAGCATCACGACCACCAGGCTGGCGAGGATGATCAACAGCAAAATGCCGTCGAAACGTCGACCGGCCTTGGTGTCGGTCTGGAAAACCATGACGTAGAGTTGTTCACGCCATTTTTTAGTACTGATGTCCATGGATAACGCCTGACTCGAGAATCAGCGCAGCCTAGGTCGATTCTCCCCGGGAGCGCAAGGCGCAGAGACATCCATGGCGTTGCCGAACACTTGAGCCACCGAACGGACCAGCCAGCAGGCGAGGATGAACGGCGCGGTCAGCGTGGGCAGGCCGATCGTGGCGAACACCGGCGTCAGCAGCAGCGCCAATGCAATGCCGGCCAGTGGCAGCCACGGTTGCTGGCGCTGCGAGCTGAAGGCGAGGGCAGCGAGCACGGCGTTATAGCCACCGAGGCCGAGCAGGGCGGTGTAGAAATCATGGTGCAGCAGGCTCCAGCCCATGCCCGCGACAGACGCCAACAGCGCCCAGCAGAATGCGCGACGGTCAGCAATCAGCAAGCCGGCGGCAATCATCGCACCGGCCAGCGGATGACCAAGGAACATCACCTGACCAAAGCCTTTGAGGGGCGCGGCGAGCATGTTCAGCGTGTCGACTTCGATCAAGTGTGCCTGGGTCGATGGCGTGGCGAAGCACAGCAGCACCCAGCTCAATACCACGAAGGGTGTGGTGTAGGCGGGCAGGCATTGGTTGAACCGGGCGCGCTTGAGCCACTGTTGAGTGAGCATCGCGCTCAGCCCGCCGCAGGCGATGATCACCAGTGGCAGCATGGCCGACCAGGGGAAGTACAGGCTCAGCAACAAACCGAGCAGGACGCCGTTGTAACTGAACAGCCCGGCCTGGCGATCGGCCTTGGCGTAGCCACGACGTTGTGCGGTGAGCAACCCGGCGACGCCGCCGAGCAGCGCGCCGCCGAGCAGGGCGGGGGCGGTAAACAGAATGGCAAGCAGGCACAACAGACCGAACAGCGGGTGACGCTGGAGGAATATCTGGCTGAAGCCGTTGAGCGTGGCCGTTGCCCAATCGGGGCAATGGGTGTTGAAGTGGTTGGCAGGCATGGCAGTTCTGAAAGTCAAAGGGAGCGAGTCGGTCGAGCGCGACCCCGGCTGATCGCCAGCAGGCTGGCTCCCACACTGAATCTCTGTTCAGTATTGATTTCGTGATCGACACAAAAACCATGTGGGAGCCAGCCTGCTGGCGATGAGGCCGGAATGGGCGCTCTAGATCAACGTCTCGATGCGCAAAGAGTTAGTCGATCCCGGCTGCCCAAACGGCACACCTGCCGTGATCAATAATGTGTCGCCGCGCTGGGCCATGCCTTGGGCCTGGGCGATTTCCAGTGCGGTCGAGCAGACTTCATCGACCTGGCGCAGGCGATCGTTGACCACCGAGTGCACGCCCCACGCCACGCTCAGGCGACGGGCGGTTTGCAGGTTCGGCGTCAGGTTGAGGATCGGCACCGTCGGCCGCTCCCGTGCCGCTCGCAGGGTCGACGCGCCGGATTCGCTGTAATTCACCAGTACGGCCACCGGCAGCACATTGCTGATGCGACGGATCGCGCAGCTGATCGCGTCGGAAACGGTCGCTTCGGCTTTCGGCCGGCTGACGTCCAGTTGGGTCTGGTAGTCCGGGCCGTTTTCCACCTGACGGATGATCTTGCTCATCATCTGCACGGCTTCGAGCGGGTATTCGCCGGAGGCGGTTTCCGCCGACAGCATCACCGCATCGGCACCTTCGGCCACGGCGTTGGCGACGTCTGTGACTTCGGCGCGGGTCGGGGCCGGCGAGAAGCGCATCGATTCGAGCATCTGGGTGGCCACCACCACTGGTTTACCCAGTTGGCGGCACGTGCTGATGATGTTTTTCTGGATCTGCGGCACGCTTTCGGCCGGCACCTCCACGCCGAGGTCACCCCGGGCAACCATGATCGCGTCGCTCAATTCGGCGATTTCCCGCAGCTGGGTGACCGCCGAGGGCTTCTCGATCTTGGCCATCAAGAACGCTCTGTCGCCGATCAGGGCGCGGGCTTCGCGGATGTCGTCCGGACGCTGCACGAACGACAGGGCCACCCAGTCCACACCGAGTTCGAGACCGAAGCTCAAATCGCGGCGATCCTTGGCGGTCAACGGGCTCAGATCGAGCACCGCTTGCGGCACGTTCACCCCTTTGCGATCCGATAGTTCGCCACCGTTGAGCACGGTGGTGTCGATGGCGTCGGCGTACTTGGTGACCACCCGCAGGCGCAGCTTGCCGTCGTCCAGTAGCAGGTCCATGCCCGGCTCCAGCGCGGCGATGATTTCCGGATGCGGCAGGTTGACCCGGCGCTCATCGCCCGGCGTGGTGTCGAGGTCCAGGCGCAGGGCCTGACCGCGGACCAGTTGCACCTTGCCCTCGGCGAACTTGCCGACCCGCAGTTTCGGGCCTTGCAGGTCCATCAGGATGCCCAGCGGATAATTCAGCTGACGCTCGACTTCACGGATCCACTGATAGCGCTGGGCGTGGTCGGCGTGATCGCCGTGGCTGAAGTTCAGGCGGAAGATATTGACCCCGGCCTGCACCAGCTCGCGGATGTCGTCGATTCCGTCGGTGGCAGGGCCGAGGGTGGCGAGGATTTTGACCTTTTTATCAGGCGTCATGGTTTTGGGCTCTCGAGAATCAGAATGGCGCGGAAGTCATTGACGTTGGTGCGGGTCGGCTCGGTGACGATCAGTGCGTCCAGCGCCTCGAAGTAGCCGTAACCATTGTTGTTGTCCAGCTCGTCGCTGGCGCTCAAGCCGAGGGCGGCGGCGCGCTCGTAACTGTCCGGGGTCATGATCGCGCCGGCGTTGTCTTCGGAGCCGTCGATGCCATCGGTGTCACCGGCCAGCGCGTAGACACCGGGCAGGCCCTTGAGGCTGTCAGTCAGGCTGAGCAGGAATTCAGCGTTGCGTCCGCCCCGGCCATTGCCGCGCACGGTCACGGTGGTTTCGCCACCCGAGAGGATCACGCACGGCGCCGGCAATGGCTGCCCATGCAGGACCACTTGGCGGGCGATGCCGGCGTGGACTTTAGCCACCTCGCGGGATTCGCCTTCCAGGTCGCCGAGAATCAGCGGGCTGAAGCCGGCCTGGCGGCATTTCACGGCGGCAGCTTCCAGCGATTGCTGCGGGCGGGCGATCAACTGGAAATGACTACGGGCCAGGCTTGGGTCGCCGGGCTTGACCGTCTCCGATTCCGGGCTTTGCAGCCAGGTGCGCACGGACGGCGGTACTTCGATGTCGTAGCGCTTGAGAATCGCCAGCGCCTCGGCCGAAGTGCTGGGGTCGGCCACGGTGGGGCCAGAGGCAATGACCGTGGCGAGGTCGCCCGGTACATCGGAAATCGCATAGGTATAAACAGTGGCGGGCCAGCAGGCCTTGCCCAGACGGCCGCCCTTGATCGCCGAGAGGTGCTTGCGCACGCAGTTCATCTCGCCGATGGTCGCGCCGGATTTGAGCAGGGCTTTGTTGATCGACTGTTTGTCGGCCAGGGTAATGCCGGCGGCGGGCAGGGCGAGCAATGCCGACCCCCCGCCCGAGAGCAGGAAGATCACGCGGTCGGCTTCGGTCAGGTTGCTGACCAGTTCAAATACCCGTTTGGCCACGGCCTGGCCGGCTGCATCCGGTACCGGATGCGCGGCTTCGACCACTTCGATTTTTTCACAGGGCGCGCCATGGCCGTAACGCGTCACGACCAGGCCGGACACTTCACCCTGCCAGCAGCGTTCGACCACCTGGGCCATGGCCGCGGCGGCTTTGCCCGCACCGATGACGATCACCCGACCGCTGCGATCCTTGGGCAAATGGGCTTCGAGGACTTGCTGCGGATGGGCGGCGTCGATGGCTGTGGCGAACAGCTCGCGGAGGAATTGTTGCGGATCGACCGACATGGCGGGCTCCCGGAATTCTTGTTATTGGAGTAGGGCGAAAACAGGTGTTTCGGCTCGGTCCCTGTGGGAGCTGGCTTGCCAGCGATGCAGGCGCCGCAGTCTTACAGGCAGACCGAGGCGATGTCATCGCGGGCAAGCCCGCTCCCACAAGTATTGCGGCGAATGTTACTTATCGCGAATCGAGAAATTCGCCATGTGCTCCAGGCCTTTGATCAGTGCCGAGTGATCCCAGTTGCTGCCACCGATGGCCGCGCAGGTGCTGAACACTTGCTGGGTGTTGGCGGTGTTCGGCAGGTTGATGTTCAGCTCCTTGGCGCCTTGCAGGGCCAGGTTCAGGTCCTTCTGATGCAGGCTGATGCGGAAGCCCGGATCGAAGGTGCCCTTGATCATGCGCTCACCGTGAACTTCCAGGATTTTCGACGAAGCGAAACCGCCCATCAGGGCTTCACGCACCTTGGCTGGATCGGCACCGTTTTTCGAGGCGAACAGCAGGGCTTCGGCCACGGCCTGGATGTTCAGGGCCACGATGATCTGGTTCGCAACTTTCGCGGTCTGACCGTCGCCATTGCCACCGACCAGAGTGATGTTTTTGCCCATGGCCTGGAACAGCGGCAAAGCGCGTTCGAAGGCATCGGCGTCGCCACCGACCATGATGCTCAGGGTCGCAGCCTTGGCGCCGACTTCACCGCCGGACACAGGCGCGTCGAGGTACTGGGCGCCTTTCTCGTTGATCCTGGCAGCGAACGCCTTGGTGGCGGTTGGCGAGATCGAGCTCATGTCGATCACGATTTTGCCTTTGCCAACGCCGGCGGCAATGCCATCGGCGCGGAAAAGCACGTCATCGACCTGCGGGGTATCCGGCACCATGACGATGATGAATTCGGCTTCCTGGGCCACTTCTTTCGGGTTCGCCAGGGCAACGGCGCCAGCGGCGACCAGGTCGGCAGGCGCAGCGTCGTGGTGCGCCGACAGGAACAGGCTGTGACCGGCTTTCTGCAGGTTCAACGCCATTGGGTGGCCCATGATGCCGGTGCCGATAAATCCGATTTTAGCCATGAGAAAATCCTCTTGTTTTTGTCTTGCTCAAGCAAATAGGGAACTGTTTTTTGTGGGAGTGAGCCTGCTCGCGATAGCGGTGTGCCAGGCAACATAGATGTTGAATGTGCCGGCCTCTTCGCGAGCAGGCTCACTCCCACAGGATTTGTGTCAGATCGCGTTATGGGTTTTCAGCCAGCCCAGGCCTGCTTCAGTGGTGGTCAACGGCTTGTATTCGCAGCCGACCCAACCCTGGTAACCGATGCGGTCCAGGTGTTCGAACAGGAAGCGGTAGTTGATTTCACCGGTGCCTGGTTCGTTGCGCCCCGGGTTGTCCGCGAGCTGTACGTGGTTGATCTCGCCCAAGTGCGATTGCAGGGTGCGGGCCAGATCGCCTTCCATGATTTGCATGTGGTAGATGTCGTATTGCAGGAACAGGTTGGCACTGCCGACCTGCTCGCGAATCGACAGGGCTTGCGCCGTGTTGTTCAGGTAGAAGCCCGGGATGTCGCGGGTGTTGATCGCTTCCATCACCAGCTTGATGCCCGCCGCCTGCAGCTTGTCGGCCGCGTACTTGAGATTGGCGACGAAGGTTTTTTCCACGGTGGCGTCGTCGAAGCCTTGTGGACGAATCCCGGCCAGGCAGTTGACCTGGGTGTTACCCAGCACCTGTGCGTAAGCGATGGCCAGATCGACGCCGGCGCGGAATTCTTCGACACGGTCCGGCAGGCAGGCAATGCCGCGTTCGCCCTTGGCCCAGTCACCGGCCGGCAGGTTGAACAGCACTTGGGTCAGACCGTTTGCGTCGAGCCTGGCCTTGATTTCGGCAGAGCTGAAGTCGTACGGGAACAGGTATTCGACACCCGTGAAGCCGGCCTTGGCGGCCGCGTCGAAACGGGCAAGAAAGTCCTGTTCGGTGAACAGCATGGACAGGTTGGCTGCGAAACGCGGCATGGTGGTCTCCTGTAAATTTGTCAGGTCCCTTATGGGAGCGAGTCTGTGGCGAGGGAGCAAGCTCCCTCGCCACACAGGCGCGCTCACACGGAGGAATCAATCAAGCAACGAAATCGCTGTCGGTGCGTCGTTGCCGACCAGCGCCAGGTCTTCGAATTCGTTGACGGCGTTGATCTCGGTGCCCATGGAAATGTTGGTCACGCGCTCCAGGATAATCTCAACGATCACTGGCACCTTGAACTCTTCGATCAGTTCCTGGGCCTTGCGCAGGGCCGGCTGGATCTGAGCCGGTTCGAACACGCGCAGCGCCTTGCAGCCAAGGCCTTCGGCAACCGCGACGTGGTCGACACCGTAGCCGTTGAGTTCCGGTGCGTTGAGGTTATCGAAGGACAACTGCACGCAGTAGTCCATGTCGAAACCGCGCTGCGCCTGACGGATCAACCCCAGGTACGAGTTGTTCACCACAACGTGAATGTACGGCAGCTTGAACTGCGCGCCCACCGCCAGTTCTTCGATCATGAACTGGAAGTCATAGTCGCCCGACAGTGCGACAACCTTGCGGTCCGGGTCAGCCTTGACCACACCCAGCGCCGCCGGAATGGTCCAGCCCAACGGGCCTGCCTGACCGCAGTTGATCCAGTGACGCGGCTTGTAGACGTGCAGGAACTGCGCGCCGGCAATCTGCGACAGACCGATGGTGCTGACGTAGCAAGTATCTTTGCCGAACACCTGGTTCATTTCTTCATACACACGCTGCGGCTTGACCGGCACGTTGTCGAAGTGAGTCTTGCGCTGCAGGCTGGCCTTGCGCTGCTGGCAATCCTGCAACCAGGCGCTGCGGTTTTTCAGCTTGCCGGCGGCTTGCCATTCGCGAGCGACTTCGATGAACACGGTCAGCGCGGCAGCGGCGTCGGAAACGATGCCCAGGTCCGGGGTGAATACGCGGCCGATCTGCGTGCCTTCGATATCGACGTGGATGAACTTGCGGCCTTCGGTGTAGACATCCACCGAACCGGTGTGACGGTTGGCCCAACGGTTACCGATACCCAGTACCACGTCGGATTTCAACATCGTGGCGTTGCCGTAGCGATGCGACGTCTGCAGACCGACCATGCCGACCATCAGCGGGTGATCGTCCGGGATCGTGCCCCAGCCCATCAGGGTCGGGATGACCGGGATGCCGGTCAGTTCAGCGAATTCAACCAGCAGATCGCTGGCGTCGGCGTTGATGATGCCGCCACCGGCCACCAGCAATGGACGCTCGGCCTGATCGAGCAGGGCCAGTGCCTTCTCGACCTGAACTCGGGTAGCCGTCGGCTTGGCCAGCGGCAGTGGCTGGTAAGCGTCGATGTCGAATTCGATTTCGGCCATCTGTACGTCGAATGGCAGGTCGATCAGCACCGGGCCAGGACGGCCGGAACGCATTTCGTAGAACGCTTTCTGGAACGCGTAAGGCACTTGGCCCGGCTCCAGGACCGTGGTTGCCCACTTGGTGACTGGCTTGACGATGCTGGTGATGTCGACAGCCTGGAAGTCTTCCTTGTGCATACGGGCGCGGGGTGCTTGCCCGGTGATGCACAGGATTGGAATCGAGTCGGCCGAGGCGCTGTAGAGCCCGGTGACCATGTCAGTACCGGCAGGGCCGGAGGTGCCGATGCACACGCCGATGTTGCCGGCCTTGGTGCGGGTATAGCCCTCGGCCATGTGCGACGCGCCTTCAACGTGGCGGGCGAGGACGTGATCGATGCCGCCGACCTTTTGCAGGGCGGAGTACAGCGGGTTGATGGCGGCACCGGGGATGCCAAAAGCGGTATCAACCCCTTCACGGCGCATCACCAGAACGGCGGCTTCGATTGCTCTCATTTTGCTCATGGTTTTGTGCCTCTTTACGTTTTGTAATTGTATACAAGTGGCTTTGCGCAGAGTGTATTCACGGCGGACGGCGCAGGTCAATCCATTTTCTCAAGCGGTTGTTTCATTCGTCGGAAGCCAGAATCAGTGTGGCTTTTCGTCGCATGTGGCGCTTTTCGATAATTATTGTATACAAAAAAATAATTCATTGTGTTCTATTTGTTGCATCGGGCTGCGGCACATCGAAGCAGCCCAACGGCTTTCCGAAAAACAAAATGAGGACGGCACCATGAGCGCTTTAACCTTGAAAGTCGCAGTCAACCTGGTCAACGAGGCCATCACCGCGGGGCGTGCAATCAGCGCGGCACCGTTGACCATTGCGGTACTGGATGCCGGTGGGCATCTGATCGCCCTGCAACGCGAAGATGGCGCGAGCCTGCTGCGCCCGCACGTTGCCATCGGCAAAGCCTGGGGCGCCATCGCGCTGGGCAAAGGCTCGCGCCTGCTGGCGCTGGATGCACAACAACGCCCGGCGTTTATCGCTGCGTTGAACAGCCTGGGCCAGGGCAGCGTCGTGCCGGCACCGGGTGGTGTGCTGGTTCGGGATCAGGAGGGGAAAGTGCTGGGCGCAGTAGGGATCAGCGGCGATCTGTCGGATGTCGATGAGCAGTGTGCGATCACGGCGATTGAGGCGTTGGGGTTGAGGGCGGATGCGGGGGTAGTGGCTTGATCTTCAGCGTTTGATCGAAAGTCATCGCTGGCAAGCCAGCTCCCACAGGATCGTGCGTAGAGTCGAAATTCCGCGAACGACACAAAACCTTGTGGGAGCTGGCTTGCCAGCGATGGCGGCCTCCGGATACATCAAGATAAAACGCGGTACCTGCCAATCGCATAACTGCGGTCTAGCCTTCTGATGAACTCATCATCAAGGGGCAATGGATTGCCTGGTCTTCCCGCTTCAAGTCGTCTGCGAGCTGGCCGCTATGCCGAGCCAAATCGAATCTATCTACTGACAACCAACACACTTCATCGTGAACCGATCTTTGCCGACTTTGCTCTGGGCAGATTGGTTGTTCATCAATTTCGCCGAGCACAAAATATTGGGTTGGCGAACTCTCTGGCTTGGGTAGTCATGCCCGACCATTTCCATTGGCTGGTCGAATTGGAAAACTGTTCCCTGCGCAGACTGATGCGTGAGACGAAGTCTCTGATTACTAGAGAGTTGAACTTATACAGTGGCAGGAGCGGGGTGCTTTGGCAGCAAGGGTTTCATGACCGAGCGCTGCGGCGGGATGAAGACTTGGTGAAAATGGCAAGGTATGTGGTGGCTAACCCGTTGCGAGCAGGATTGGTCGAGAAGCTTGGCGACTATCCGCTATGGGATGCCATCTGGGTTTGAGCCAGTACCGAGTTGCCTTCATCGCTGGCAAGCCAGCTCCCACAAGTATTTGTGTCGTTCACAGAGTTTGAATTCAACACAGAATCCCGTCGGAGCAGGCTTGTCGGCGGTGGCAGCACCACGATCTCTCAGTCCGGCTCACAACCCTTGAGCACCAATCGGATGATCGTCTGCGCCGCCGCTTCATAATCTTCTTCATCCAGCTTGGCCTTGCCGGTGATGGCGGTGATTTGCCAGTCGAAGTCGGCGTAGGTCTGGGTCGCGGCCCAGATGCTGAACATCAGGTGGTTGGGGTCGATCGGGGCGATCTGGCCGCGGTCGATCCAGGTCTGGATGCAGTCGATGTTGTGTTTGGCCTGGCTGTTGAGTTGCTCGACCAGGTCGGTGCTCAGGTGCGGGGCGCCGTGCATGATTTCGCTGGCGAACACCTTGGAGGCAAACGGCAGGTCGCGGGAGATGCGGATCTTCGAGCGGATGTAGCCACTCAATACTTCGCTGGGTACACCCTCGGGGTTGAAAGGGGTCGAGGCCTGCAGGATCGGCTCGATGATGCTTTCAAGAACCTCGCGGTAGAGGTTTTCCTTGGATTTGAAGTAGTAGTAGACGTTGGGCTTGGGCAATCCCGCCTTGGCTGCGATGTCGCTGGTTTTGGTCGCAGCGAAGCCTTTGTCGGCAAATTCTTCACTGGCGGCACGCAGGATCAGTTGTTTGTTGCGCTCGCGGATAGTGCTCATAAACCAGGTGGTTCCTTGCCTGTACTGGCGGTTGCGCATGGTAGCACCGGCCTTTGGCGGCGCTCAAGAATGCGCCGTGCGGCGCTCGGCCGCGTTATGCTGCACGCCACCTCTACAAGAAGGAAGCCTGATTCATGGCAGGAAGCAGTTTGCTGGTGCTGATCGACGACATCGCCGCCGTACTCGACGACGTTGCGTTGATGACCAAGATGGCCGCCAAGAAGACCGCCGGCGTGCTCGGTGACGATCTGGCGCTCAATGCCCAGCAGGTCAGCGGTGTGCGTGCCGAGCGGGAAATTCCGGTGGTATGGGCGGTTGCCAAGGGCTCGTTTGTCAACAAGCTGGTCCTGGTGCCATCGGCGTTGGCCATCAGTGCGTTCATCCCGTGGCTGGTCACGCCGTTGTTGATGGTCGGCGGCGCGTACCTGTGCTTTGAAGGCTTCGAGAAACTCGCCCATAAGTTCCTCCACAGCAAGTCCGAAGATCAGGCCGAACATGCCGGACTGGTCGAGGCGGTCGCCGATCCGGCGGTCGATCTGGTGGCATTCGAAAAGGACAAGATCAAGGGTGCCATCCGTACCGACTTCATCCTCTCCGCAGAAATCATTGCCATTACCCTCGGCACCGTGGCCGGTGCACCGCTGACCCAGCAAATCATCGTGCTTTCGGGCATTGCCATCGTCATGACCATTGGCGTCTACGGGCTCGTGGCGGGCATCGTCAAGCTTGATGATCTGGGCTTGTGGCTGACGCAAAAGCCCGGACGGATGGCCCAGCGCATCGGCCGCGGGATTCTGCGCGCGGCGCCGTACATGATGAAGAGTCTATCGGTGATCGGTACGGCGGCGATGTTTCTGGTCGGTGGCGGCATCCTGACCCATGGCGTGCCGGTGCTGCATCACTGGATCGAAGCGATTGGCGCGGGGGCGGGCGGTGCCGGGTTTATCGTGCCGACGTTGCTCAATGCTGCGGCGGGGATTGTGGCGGGGGCGGTGGTGTTGGTGGGGGTGATGGCTGTCAGCAAAGCCTGGAAAAGGGTGAAAACCTGAACCTGTGAGTCGTTCCCACAGTGAATTGTGGTGTGACACGAATATTGAAAGGCCATTCGATGTGAGTCGAATGGCCTTTTTTGTACCCGCTGGAGTTACTCGGCAATCCGCAATTTGCGTGACTCGGTGTACACGTAACGTACCTTCTCGTATTCGAACGGCGAGTTCAGTTGGCCATAGCGGAAGTTGGTCTGGTAGCGCTTGTCGATGCCGCGCAGTACCCAGATTTCCGGATGGTTGGAGCTGACTTCAGAGACGTTCAGGTAGTTGATCGCCGACTCCGCACTGAAGTCCACCACCAGCCCGCCGGTGTCGCGGAAGTTCGATGGTCCGAGGATCGGCAAGACAAAGTAGGGGCCACCCGGCACACCATAAAAACCCAGGGTCTGGCCGAAGTCTTCGTCCTGGCGAGGCAGGCCCATGGCGGTGGCCGGGTCCCAAAGTCCGGCGATGCCGATGGTGGTGTTGAGCAGGAGGCGCCCGGTAATTTCCATTGAACGGTGGCCCTTGAACTGCAACAGGCTGTTCAACAGGTTCGGTACGTCGCCGAGGTTGTTGAAGAAGTTGCTGACCCCCGTGCGCAAGAAGCCTGGCGTGACGTAGCGATAGCCGTTGACCACGGGCAGGAATACCCACTGATCGAACCGGTAATTGAAGTGGTACACCCGGCGGTTCCACTGTTCCAGCGGATCGTAGACGTTCAATGCACTGAGCGTAGAGCGTTCGAATTCACGCTGATCCAGCCCCGGATTGATCTTGAGTTTGCTCAGGGGTTCCTTGAAGCCGTCGCTGTCGACCACAACCGGGGCGTTGGCTTTGCTGTTGTCGGCGTTGGCCGCGCCTGCACAGAGTAACGCAGCGATAAGCAGGAGGTATTTAGCCACGGAAAAACTCCAGCATGGCGTCGCTGTTGACGCGGTAGTTAAGGTTGCCGCAATGGCCGCCCAGCGGATAAAGGGTCAGGCGATCGCCAAAGGTCTTGCGCAGGAAACCGAGGTCGCCAGGGCCGAGGATCACGTCGTCGGCGTTATGCATGACGGCAATTTTCGGGCTGTCGTGCAGATAGTCCTTCAGCGCATACAGGCTTACCTGGTCGATCAGTTGCAGCAAGCTGCCGCCATCGGTGCGGGCGCGCCACATCGGAATCACTTGCTCGGTGATGTAGCAGTCGAAGTCACACTGCAAAGCGCGTTTGAGGAAAGGCGTCAGGCTGGTGCCCTCGGTGATCGGGTACTTCGGTGGAGTAATCAGGCCCCGACGGTTGATCAGGTCGGATGTGAAAGCGATGTCGGCCGCCGAGAAGCGAAATGAGGTGCCGATCAGCATGGCCATCTGTTCATTGGTCAGGTGCTGCTTGGACTGCTGGAGGTCGTAGAGCAGTGCATCGTTGAGATCGATGTAGCCTTTCTGCTGGAAGTAGCGGGTCAGTTTGTTCAGCACCAGTTCATAGAAGGTGGTGGTGTTGTTGATGCCCTTGACCTCGGTCTGCACCAGCTTGTCGAGGTTGGTGATCGAGGTATAGAGGTTGACCGGCGGGTTGAGCAGCAGGACTTTCTTGAAGTTGAAGCTGCGGCGGGTTTCGTCCAGGTGCGCGACGAAGGCGGCGTCCAGGGCGCCCAGGCTATAACCGGTCAGGTAGTACTCGGTAACGGGCACGTTCGGGTTTTGCGCGCGCACGGCCTGCATCACCCGGTACATGTCCTCGGCGTCTTCCTTGGTAATGCCCGGGGTGGCGAAGCGTGAAGCGGCGCTCATGAAGTCGAAGCTGGTGGGCGACGACAGTTGCACCACATGATAGCCGGCCTTGTAGTAGAGCTTTTTCAGGTATTCGTTAATGCTGCTGTCATAGCGCGCGCCAGTGCCGGCGATCAGGAAGATCAATGGAGCGGCTTTATCCTGGGTGGCAATGCGGTAGGTGAGTTTCTTTACCGCCCAGAAGTTGTCCGGCAAGTTGAATGCCCGCTCCGGGCGCAAGGTCATGCTGCGATCCGACTGATGGATGTCATCGTCCAGCGGCAGCTCCGGACGCAAGTTTGGTGGTGTCGTGGCGATGGTCGCCTCGAACGGGTTGGTCAAGGGGTAGCCATAACTGGCGGCGTCGATATCGACCGCCATTGCGGACGCACTTAATATCAGGCCGCCAAACAGGGCAGCGAAGCGCAAGGAACGGAGCATGACTAGATCCCTTAAAAAAGGTGTCGAATGAAGTTCGCAGGCTATGACCATTGAATTTGCGCCAAAGTGCCACGCATCGGCACCAAACAGGCCTAATTTCGAAGTAATAGTAGCTGGACGATACACTTTGCAGCGTTTGAATGGCCAGTTAACTGTTGTTAGCGCTTGCGTAAGGCTGGCGGGCGATTAAGCTGGCCGCCGTTTTTCGCTTATTGGAGTGCTTCATGTCTCGTCGTCTGTCTGTGGTTTTGCTGCTCGTTTTGCTGCCTTTATGGCTGGCCGCCAGTTATGGCGCGCGGTACGGCTTCATGGAGGATGCGCAATGGGTCGGCATTTGCGTGGATGAGGCGAGTCGTTGGGAGTGTCAGGTCCGTTCGAATCTGGGCCTGATGATTCACTTCAACGTATTGGGTTGGAGTGCGGTCGCGGCTGCCGTGATCGGCTTCGTACTGCCGGGGCGGGCAGGGTGGTGGTTGGCGGTGTTGGCGCTGGTGTTCGGGTTTCCGGCGCTGGCGCTGTACAACACGACCCTGGCTGTTTTTGCGGTGGTGATTGCCGGGTTGCGGTTGGTGCGTGCGTCGCGCACTGCCTGATAGATTGTCAGCGCGGGCAAGCCTGCCTCCACAGTGGGTTTCAGTGAATACGGAGTCTGCGTAAGACAAAGATTCCTGTGGGAGCGTGGCTTGCCCGCGATGAGGCCAATAAAGGCGCTATAGATCAGCCCTTGCGAACCCGCAAACACCGCCATAACGCCGTCACCATCAACACGCTCACCAGCGCCCAGCCCCAGGCCTGCTGGTTCTGCAGACCTTCGCGATACAGCTGAGGCGCAATGCCGGCGCCGATGATGAAGGTCAGCAAGGCAATCTCCCGACGCGGCACGTTCACCGGGCGGCACAGATAAACCAATGCCGGCACGATGAATGCGACGCTCGGGAAGCTGCGATAGCGTGGGTCGAACACCATTTCCAGCATCATGACCGCGGCCGCAAACCCGACCACTGCCAACAACCCTCCAGCCCGACGTTCCAGCGCATTGAATGCCCGTTCGCGCCAGCCAGTGCGTGCGCTCAGCGTCAGTGCTGCATGAGTCAGCACCAACAAGTTCAGCGCTGTCAGCAAGGCCACCCAGAGCCATTCACTGGTAAAGCGTATGGTGACCCGTGCCAGGTCGCCCCAGGCACCGATCGCGCAGGCGGCCAACGCTCCCAGTAGTGGCAGCACCAGTGCCGCGCGAGTGCTGCGCACACGACCGCCAAGGATCAGCGTTCCGAGGAAGATCAAGCCACCCACCACCAGCCACTGCGACCAGTACGGCACGTTCGTCACCGGCCCGGCCAGCACGCCCTTGTCCTGGCGATCGGCATCGAACAGGCCCCAGTAGCCGCCGACCGCACCCTCGCTGGCGCGCTTCCACGGTTGGTCGAAGGCTTCGATCAGGTTGTAGTGCCAGCCCTGCTGCTCGGCCATAGCCACGAAACCACGAATGAACTTGGCTTCATTGACCCGGCTCGGCAAAGCGGTTTCGCGCTGGCGGCCCTCGCTTGGCCAGCCTGTCTCGCCAATCATCACGTCCTTGGGCGCGAATTTGTTGCCGAACACCTGGCGCACTTCGGCCACGTGTTGCAGCGCGGCGTCGATGTTCGAAGGATCGTCTTCCCAATAGGGCAGCAGATGGATGGTGAGGAAATCCACGGCAGGCGCGATTTCCGGGTGCTTGAGCCAGAACTCCCAGACATCGGCATAAGTGACAGGCTGTTTCACCTGGCTTTTGACTTTATTAATTAGCTTCGCCAGCTGCGCGCCGGTGACTTCCTTGCGCAACAGGGTTTCGTTGCCGACGATCACCGCCGTGACCACGTCGGCGTTGGCGTTGGCCGAGGCGATCAGCAGGTCGACTTCTTTTTCGGTGTCCACCGGATTGCTGTTGACCCAGGCGCCGATCATCAGCTTCAACCCATGCTTGCGCGCCAGGTCCGGCAGCGCCTCAAGACCGGTCATCGAATAAGTGCGGATGCACTCGAAGCGGGTCGCCAGCAGAGCGAGGTCAGCGTCCATGCGCTCGGGGCGCAACTTGAACGGTTGATCGAACGGCGATTGATCCTTGTCGAAAGGGGTGTAGGAGGCGCATTGCAGCTTGTGCGTCGCGCTGGCGACGTCCGGCAGGATCACCGGTTTGCCGAGGCCGTACCAGAAACCACACAGGGCAAAGAGGCCCAGCAGGCAGGCGAATAGATAAGCAAAAAAAGGAAAGCGTGATGTCGCAGGCATGATCAGGCCGTCTGGGAACAAAGCCGCGCATGTTACCTGCATTTGCTGTGCGCTTGGTGACCTGCATGATTTTGACATGCAAAGTTCGGGCGGACTGGCCGGTGCATTCGCTGTGCCGTGGATTAATGGCTTTCTGATGTCGTTTCTCGATGCCTTGAGGTCGCTGGTAGAGCAGGTCGCCATTGTCGTCAGGTTGATTATCGAAGGCGTCAGTTCCCTCGTTGATAAACGCGCTGATGATCGAACGGGTTTGCGGTGGGCGTGATGGGGGCGCTGTGCACCATAACAATACGTAGACGCGACTCGGCATCCGTCGAGCGCAGCACTTTCGGGGAAGTAACGATGAAGATGCGACGACTTTTAGGCGCGAGTGCCGCTCTGGTACTTGCGATTGGCTCCACATTCGCCAATGCCGAAAGCAAGACCGTGAGCATCGGTTACGTTGACGGCTGGTCCGACAGCGTCGCGACTACTCACGTAGCGGCAGAAGTGATCAAGCAGAAACTCGGTTATGACGTGAAGCTGCAAGCCGTTGCGACCGGGATCATGTGGCAGGGCGTGGCGACCGGCAAACTCGATGCCATGCTGTCGGCCTGGCTGCCGGTAACCCATGGCGAATACTGGGCCAAGAACAAGGATCAAGTCGTCGACTACGGTCCGAACTTCAAGGATGCGAAGATCGGCCTGATCGTGCCGGAGTACGTCAAGGCCAAGTCCCTGGCGGATCTGAAAACCGATGACAGCTTCAAGGGGCGTATTGTCGGTATCGATGCCGGTTCAGGCGTGATGCTCAAGACCGAACAGGCGATCAAGGACTACGATCTGACCGGCTATCAACTCAAGGCCAGTTCCGGCGCCGGCATGATTGCCGAATTGACCCGGGCCGAGAAGAAAAACGAATCCATTGCCGTCACCGGTTGGGTGCCGCACTGGATGTTCGCCAAGTGGAAACTGCGTTTCCTGGAAGACCCGAAAGGCGTCTATGGCGCGGCTGAAACCGTGGACAACATCGGCAGCAAAGAACTGGCAACCAAAGCACCGGAAGTGGCCAAGTTCCTTAAGAACTTCCAATGGGCCTCGAAAGACGAAATCGGCGAAGTCATGCTGGCGATCCAGGATGGTGCCAAACCTGAAGCTGCCGCAAAAGACTGGGTGGCGAAACACCCTGAGCGTGTTGCCGACTGGACCAAGTAAGAGCAAGGCAAGCGCCTGATCCGCGCTTTACAGGGCTGCCCGATATCCATGTCGGGCGGCCCTTTTTATTGCCAATGGATTAACGTCGCGTGACGGCTGTTTTTTATCGACCGGAATTTGGCGAAAACGTCATGCCGTTCTAAGACTAAGGTCGTCTGGAACCTGGCTCGCAGCCGCATAGAGTGGATATCGTTCCAACTAAATCTGTGCTGCGAGGATAAAAACAATGAACGACAGCATTTACCTCTCGATTCAAAACAGCCCGCGATTCAAGGAGCTGGTTAGCAAGAGAGAACGATTCGCCTGGATTCTCTCGGCGATCATGCTAGGGCTTTACTCCGGTTTCATCCTTTTGATTGCTTACGGGCCGCATATTCTGGGAGCGAAAATAAGCCCGGAATCTTCGATTACCTGGGGCATACCGATCGGCGTTGGGTTGATTGTTTCGGCCTTCGTCCTGACCGGTATTTACGTACGACGCGCCAATGGCGAATTCGACGACCTGAACAATGCGATTCTCAAGGAGGCTCAGCAATGATCCGGCGTCTAATGGCTCTATTGAGCATTGCAGCATTTGCACCTGGCGCCTGGGCAGCCGAAGCGCTGACCGGCGAAGTGCATAAACAACCGCTCAACGTTGCCGCGATTCTGATGTTCGTGGTGTTCGTCGGCGCGACGCTGTGCATTACCTACTGGGCTTCCAAGCGTAACAAGTCGGCGGCCGACTACTATGCGGCGGGCGGCAATATCACCGGTTTGCAGAATGGTCTGGCGATTGCCGGTGACTACATGTCTGCAGCGTCCTTCCTGGGTATTTCCGCCCTGGTATTCGCCTCCGGCTACGATGGCCTGATCTACTCGATCGGTTTTCTGGTGGGCTGGCCGATCATTCTGTTCCTGATCGCCGAGCGTCTGCGCAACCTGGGTAAATACACCTTTGCCGATGTGGCGTCCTATCGCCTGGGGCAAACCCAGATCCGCACGCTGTCGGCTTGCGGTTCGCTGGTGGTGGTGGCGTTTTACCTGATCGCGCAAATGGTCGGTGCCGGCAAGCTGATCCAGCTGCTGTTCGGTCTCGACTACTACGTTGCAGTGATACTGGTAGGCATCCTGATGTGCATGTACGTGCTGTTTGGCGGCATGCTGGCGACCACCTGGGTGCAAATCATCAAGGCGGTGTTGCTGCTGTCCGGTGCTTCGTTCATGGCGCTGATGGTGATGAAGCACGTCAACTTCGACTTCAACATGCTGTTTTCCGAGGCGATCAAGGTTCACCCTAAAGGTGAGGCGATCATGAGCCCCGGTGGTCTGGTGAAGGATCCGATTTCGGCATTCTCTCTTGGTCTGGCTCTGATGTTCGGTACCGCTGGCCTGCCGCACATCCTGATGCGTTTCTTCACCGTGAGTGACGCGAAAGAAGCGCGTAAGAGTGTTCTGTACGCAACCGGCTTCATTGGCTACTTCTACATCCTGACCTTCATCATCGGCTTCGGCGCGATCCTGCTGGTCAGCACCAATCCGGCCTTTAAAGATGCGGCCGGCGCGCTGTTGGGTGGTAACAACATGGCGGCGGTGCACCTGGCCAATGCGGTGGGTGGCAGTATTTTCCTGGGCTTCATCTCGGCAGTGGCGTTCGCGACCATTCTGGCAGTGGTTGCCGGTTTGACCCTGGCCGGTGCCTCGGCGGTGTCTCATGACCTGTACGCCAGTGTGATCAAGAAGGGCAAGGCCAACGACAAGGACGAAATCCGGGTTTCGAAAATCACCACCGTCATTTTGGGCGTGCTGGCGATCGGCCTGGGCATTTTGTTCGAAAGCCAGAACATCGCGTTCATGGTAGGCCTGGCATTCTCCATCGCGGCGAGCTGTAACTTCCCGGTGCTGCTGCTTTCGATGTACTGGAAGAAGCTGACCACTCGGGGTGCGATGGTCGGTGGCTGGTTGGGTCTGGTGAGTGCTGTGGGCTTGATGATCCTTGGGCCAACCATCTGGGTGCAGATTCTGCATCACGAGAAGGCCATCTTCCCGTATGAGTACCCGGCGCTGTTCTCGATGATCATTGCCTTCATCGGTATCTGGTTCTTCTCGATCACCGACAAGTCGGCGGCGGCTGATAATGAGCGGGCGCTGTTCTTCCCGCAATTTGTTCGCTCGCAGACCGGGCTGGGCGCGAGTGGGGCGGTTTCGCACTAAGGCTTCATGCTTTTATATAAGTAACGCAGTTGTAAAAGATGCCCCGGTCGAAAGATCGGGGCATTTTTTATTGGGCGGTGATCGCACGATTCCGTGAATATCCCCCCGATAGGAAGGTAGGGGCGAGCTTGATTGCTAAAAAACTAGCGGATAACTCGGACGGTTAGACAGGGCGCGTTATCGTTACCGACCGAGCGGATATGTAAAGACGCGCAAAAGAAAGCGCACAAACAAAAAAACGGCCTCTATATAAATAGAGGCCGTTTCCGGTGCAACCCAAGACGTTATCGCAAGACAGGTCTTACTTGCGGTCTTCCAGCTTGGTGATGTCACGCGACTCGTAGCCAGTGTACAGCTGGCGCGGGCGGCCAATCTTGTACGGGCTGGAGAGCATTTCTTTCCAGTGGGAGATCCAGCCGACAGTCCGCGCCAGGGCGAAGATTACGGTAAACATGCTGGTTGGAATGCCGATCGCCTTGAGGATGATCCCCGAGTAGAAGTCGACGTTCGGGTAGAGCGAGCGCTCGATGAAGTAAGGGTCGGTCAGGGCGATCTCTTCCAGGCGCATGGCCAGTTCGAGTTGCGGATCGTTCTGGATGCCCAGTTCCTTCAATACTTCGTCGCAGGTCTGCTTCATGACGGTAGCGCGCGGGTCGCGGTTTTTGTAAACGCGGTGACCGAAGCCCATCAGTTTGAACGGATCGTTCTTGTCCTTGGCCTTGGCAATGAACTTGTCGATGTTGGAAACATCGCCAATCTCATCAAGCATGGTCAGAACGGCCTCGTTGGCGCCGCCGTGGGCAGGGCCCCACAGTGCAGCGATACCGGCGGCGATACAGGCGAACGGGTTGGCACCCGAAGAGCCGGCCAGGCGTACGGTGGAGGTCGAAGCGTTTTGCTCGTGGTCGGCGTGGAGGATAAAGATCCGGTCCATGGCCTTGGCGAGTACCGGGCTGATCGGTTTGATCTCGCACGGGGTGTTGAACATCATGTGCAGGAAGTTTTCCGCATACGACAGGTCGTTGCGCGGGTACATCATGGGTTGGCCCATGGAGTACTTGTAAACCATCGCTGCCAGGGTCGGCATCTTGGCAACCAGGCGGATCGCGGAGATTTCGCGATGCTGCGGGTTATTGATGTCCAGGGAGTCGTGGTAGAAGGCCGAGAGGGCGCCGACTACGCCGCACATGACGGCCATCGGGTGGGCGTCGCGGCGGAAGCCGTTGAAGAAGGTCTTCAGCTGCTCGTGAACCATGGTGTGGTTCTTCACGGTGCCGACGAACTGGGCCTTCTGTTCTGCGGTTGGCAACTCGCCATTGAGCAGCAGGTAGCAGGTTTCCAGGTAGTCCGACTTTTCAGCCAGCTGTTCGATCGGGTAGCCGCGGTGCAGCAGAATGCCGTTGTCGCCGTCGATATAGGTGATCTTCGACTCGCAGGAGGCGGTCGACATGAAGCCAGGGTCGAAGGTGAAACGGCCCGTGGCCGTGAGGCCCCGAACATCGATAACATCGGGACCAACGGTGCCGGTTAAAATGGGCAGCTCGACGGGGGCTGCGCCCTCGATGATCAACTGCGCTTTTTTGTCAGCCATGTGGCCTCCTATTTATGCTTGAAATCATCAGACAGACCCCCCACGCAGGGCCCGCACCACTATAGTGAGATAAATTCGAATGTCAATTTGCCTAAAGTCTTGCTCCAGAAGGCTTTAACCGGACTTTTTTGTCGAAATTGCCTGCCATTTACGCCTTTTATGCCAGATGCGCAATCCGCTGTTTGGGTGAGGTGTTTGCGTTGTCATTAGTAGCCTAACTGTCTATACTCGGCAGCCGACCGCCAAGGGCTTTTGGGCTTGCTTTATTGGGGGTCGCCTCCCTGGGTGGTGGTTACCTGACCAGTGCACTCCCCAACAACTTTGCCCTGATTGTTAGGGGCTCTTCAGTGTGAAAAAAAAGCCGTGAAAAGCCAACGACCTGTAAACCTAGACCTAAGGACCATCAAACTCCCAGTCACTGCTTACACGTCCATTCTTCACCGTATCTCCGGTGTCATCCTCTTCGTGTGCCTTGCCATCATGCTTTACGCATTGGACAAGTCGCTGAGCTCCGAGGAAGGCTTCGGTCAGGTGAAAGCGTGTCTGACCAGTCCGCTAGCGAAGCTAGTGATTTGGGGCATCCTGTCCGCTCTGCTGTATCACTTGGTTGCCGGTGTGCGCCACTTGATCATGGACATGGGCATCGGTGAGACGCTGGAAGGCGGCAAACTGGGCTCGAAAATCGTTATCGCCGTTTCCGTGGTGGTAATCGTTCTGGCAGGAGTTTGGATATGGTAACTAACGTCACGAACCTGTCGCGTTCGGGCCTCTATGACTGGATGGCGCAACGTGTGTCTGCGGTCGTTCTCGCGGCTTACTTCATTTTCCTGATCGGATACGTCGTTGCCCACCCGGGTCTCGGCTATGCCCAGTGGCATGAACTGTTCGCCAACAACTGGATGCGTATTTTCAGTCTCCTGGCCCTCGTTGCCCTCGGCGCTCACGCCTGGGTCGGCATGTGGACCATCGCGACCGACTACCTGACGCCAATGGCGTTCGGCAAGTCCGCGACTGCTGTACGTTTCCTTTTCCAGGCAGTATGCGGCGTTGCGATGTTCGCTTACTTCGTCTGGGGTGTGCAGATTCTCTGGGGTATCTGAGTCATGGCTAACATTCCAACGATTTCTTTCGACGCCATCATTATTGGTGGTGGCGGTGCTGGCATGCGCGCAGCGCTGCAATTGGCACAAGGCGGTCACAAGACTGCCGTAATCACCAAGGTTTTCCCGACTCGTTCGCACACCGTATCGGCACAGGGTGGTATCACCTGCGCCATCGCGTCCGCTGACCCGAACGATGACTGGCGCTGGCACATGTACGATACCGTCAAGGGTTCCGACTACATCGGTGACCAGGACGCTATCGAATACATGTGTCAGGAAGGCCCGGCTGCAGTTTTCGAACTGGACCACATGGGTCTGCCATTCTCCCGTACCGAAACCGGTCGCATCTACCAGCGTCCGTTCGGCGGTCAGTCCAAGGACTACGGCAAGGGCGGCCAGGCTGCGCGTACTTGCGCGGCATCCGACCGTACCGGTCACGCACTGCTGCACACTCTTTATCAGGGCAACCTGAAAGCCGGTACCACGTTCCTGAACGAGTACTACGCTGTCGACCTGGTGAGAAACCAGAAAGGCGAGTTCGTCGGTGTGATCGCAATCTGCATCGAAACCGGTGAAACCACCTACATCCGTGCCAAGGCTACCGTTCTGGCGACCGGCGGTGCAGGTCGCATCTACGCGTCCACCACCAACGCCCTGATCAACACCGGCGACGGCGTTGGCATGGCTCTGCGTGCTGGCGTTCCGGTGCAAGACATCGAAATGTGGCAGTTCCACCCGACCGGCATCGCCGGCGCCGGTGTACTGGTGACTGAAGGTTGCCGTGGTGAAGGTGGTTACCTGATCAACAAGCACGGCGAGCGTTTCATGGAGCGTTATGCTCCGAACGCCAAAGACCTGGCGGGTCGTGACGTTGTTGCCCGTTCGATGGTTAAAGAAATCATTGCCGGTAACGGCTGTGGCCCGAACGGCGACCACGTAATGCTCAAGCTCGATCACCTGGGCGAGGAAGTGCTGCACAGCCGTCTGCCAGGTATCTGCGAACTGTCGAAAACCTTTGCTCACGTTGACCCGGTTGTTGCTCCGGTTCCGGTTGTTCCGACCTGCCACTATATGATGGGCGGCGTTGCCACCAACATTCACGGTCAGGCGATCACTCAGGATGCCGATGGCGTAGACACCATCATCCCTGGTCTGTTCGCTGTAGGCGAAGTGGCTTGCGTATCGGTTCACGGTGCCAACCGTCTGGGCGGCAACTCGCTGCTCGACCTGGTGGTATTCGGCCGTGCTGCCGGCCTGCACCTGGAAAAGGCGCTGACCGACGGTATCGAATACGACGACGCTACCGACGCCGACATCAATGCGGCCCTGGCACGCCTGTCCGCTCTGAACGAGCGTACCGATGGTGAAGACGTGGCGACCCTGCGTCGCGAGCTGCAAAGCTGCATGCAGAACTACTTCGGTGTATTCCGTACTGGCGAATACATGCAGAAGGGTATTGCCCAGCTGGCTGATCTGCGCAAGCGCATCGCCAACGTCAAGATCAACGACAAGTCGCAGGCGTTCAACACGGCGCGTATCGAAGCTCTTGAGCTGCAGAACCTGCTGGAAGTGGCTGAAGCTACCGCCATCGCCGCCGAAGTACGTAAGGAATCCCGTGGCGCTCACGCCCGTGAAGACTACGAAGATCGTGACGACGAAAACTGGCTGTGCCACACCCTGTACTTCCCGGGTGAGAAACGCGTCGCCAAGCGTGCCGTAAACTTCTCGCCGAAAACTGTTCCGACTTTTGAACCTAAGATTCGGACTTATTAAGGGTGGCCGCCATGTTGCAAGTCAGTGTTTATCGTTACAACCCTGATCAGGACGCTGCGCCGTTCATGCAGGAATTCCAGGTTGATACCGGTGGTAAAGACCTGATGGTGCTGGACGTACTGGCACTGATCAAAGAGCAGGACGAAGGTTTCTCCTATCGTCGCTCTTGCCGTGAAGGTGTTTGCGGTTCCGACGGCATGAACATCAACGGCAAAAACGGCCTGGCGTGCGTCACGCCGCTGTCTGCCGTCGTAAAAGGTAACAAGTTGATCATTCGTCCTCTGCCAGGTTTGCCGGTTATCCGTGACCTGGTCGTCGATATGAGCATCTTCTACAAGCAATACGAGAAGGTTAAGCCTTACCTGCAGAACGACACGCCGGCTCCGGCCATCGAGCGTCTGCAGTCCCCTGAAGAGCGTGAAAAGCTCGATGGTCTGTACGAGTGCATCCTGTGCGCTTGCTGCTCGACCTCTTGCCCGTCCTTCTGGTGGAACCCGGACAAGTTCCTGGGTCCAGCTGCACTGCTGCAAGCGTATCGCTTCCTGGCAGACAGCCGCGACACCAAGACGTCCGAGCGTCTGGCTTCGCTGGATGACCCGTTCAGCGTATTCCGCTGCCGGGGGATCATGAACTGCGTCAACGTTTGTCCGAAGGGCCTGAACCCGACTAAGGCCATCGGTCACATTCGTAACATGCTGCTTTCCAGCGGCGTGTGATTCAGCTGCTGT
Organism: Pseudomonas sp. TE12234; assembly: GCF_054061835.1. Taxonomy (NCBI): domain Bacteria; kingdom Pseudomonadati; phylum Pseudomonadota; class Gammaproteobacteria; order Pseudomonadales; family Pseudomonadaceae; genus Pseudomonas; species Pseudomonas sp. TE12234. The sequence goes on along the minus strand of NZ_JBSSEP010000007.1, from coordinate 119,406 downwards.
ACCCGTAGGACCGCTGTACCCGTAGATGCTACGGTGCAGGCTTCAACCGGCACCGTAGTTTTAACCTGAGCAGCAGCTCAAAAAGCTGCCGCTCTTATTTTGAAGAAATGAGACAAGCAGGGGCATCCGGGCTGGTACCCGGACTATCAGTGTGATCCTAGTGGCTTGTTTTGGTCGCTGCATTCGGACTTCTGCAAGTTTGCTCGGTGTCGACACCGATGGTGTTCCCCTAACCGAGGGTGACCAAGCATGCAAGAAAGCGTGATGCAGCGCATGTGGAACAGCGCCTACCTATCCGGTAGTAACGCTGCCTATGTGGAAGAGCTCTACGAGCTCTACCTGCACGACCCTAACGCTGTGCCAGAAGAGTGGCGCACCTACTTCCAGAAGTTGCCTGCTGACGGCAACCCTGCCACCGATGTTTCGCACTCCACAATTCGCGATCATTTCGTCTTGCTGGCAAAGAACCAGCGCCGCGCTCAACCGGTTTCCGCCGGCAGCGTGAGCAGTGAGCACGAGAAGAAGCAAGTTGAAGTGCTGCGATTGATCCAGGCCTACCGTATGCGTGGCCACCAGGCAGCCCAGCTTGACCCGCTGGGGCTGTGGCAGCGTCCTGCACCTGCAGACCTGTCGATCAATCATTACGGCTTGACCAATGCCGATCTTGATACGACCTTCCGTGCCGGCGACCTGTTCATCGGCAAAGAGGAAGCGAGCCTACGCGAAATTCACGAAGCGTTGCAGCAGACATATTGCCGCACCATCGGCGCTGAATTTACGCACATCACCGATTCCGAGCAGCGCCAGTGGTTCCAGCAGCGTCTGGAAAGCGTGCGTGGTCGTCCGACGTACTCCGCTGACATCAAGAGCCACCTGCTCGAGCGCGTCACTGCCGGTGAAGGCCTGGAAAAATACCTGGGTACCAAATACCCGGGCACCAAGCGTTTTGGTCTGGAAGGCGGCGAGAGCCTGATTCCGATGCTCGACGAGTTGATCCAGCGTTCCGGTTCCTACGGCACCAAGGAAATCGTCATCGGCATGGCCCACCGTGGCCGTCTGAACGTGCTGGTCAACACCTTCGGCAAGAACCCGCGCGAACTGTTCGATGAGTTCGAAGGCAAGAAGAAGGTCGAGCTGGGCTCCGGTGACGTTAAATACCACCAGGGCTTCTCGTCCAACGTGATGACCACCGGTGGTGAAGTTCACCTGGCCATGGCTTTCAACCCGTCCCACCTGGAAATCGTTTCTCCAGTGGTCGAGGGTTCGGTCCGTGCCCGTCAGGATCGTCGCAACGACCCTACCGGCGAGAAGGTTTTGCCGATCTCCATCCACGGCGACGCGGCATTTGCCGGTCAAGGCGTGGTCATGGAAACCTTCCAGATGTCGCAGACCCGCGGTTTCAAGACCGGCGGTACCGTGCACATCGTGATCAACAACCAGGTCGGTTTCACCATCAGCAACCCGCTGGACTCGCGTTCCACCGAGTACGCCACCGACGTTGCGAAGATGATCCAGGCGCCGATCCTCCATGTGAATGGTGATGATCCGGAAGCCGTATTGTTCGTGACCCAGCTGGCCATCGACTACCGCATGCAGTTCAAGCGTGACGTGGTGATCGATCTGGTCTGCTACCGTCGTCGCGGCCACAACGAGGCCGACGAACCAAGCGGCACCCAGCCTCTGATGTATCAGCAGATCACCAAGCAGCGCACCACCCGTGAGCTGTATGCCGATCGTCTGACTCAGAGCGGTGTGCTGGACGCAGAGCGTGTTCAGGCGAAAGTCGATGAATACCGCAATGCGCTGGACAATGGTCTGCACGTAGTGAAAAGCCTGGTCAAAGAGCCGAACAAAGAGTTGTTCGTGGACTGGCGTCCGTACCTGGGCCACGCCTGGACTGCGCGTCACGACACTCGTTTCGACCTGAAAACCCTGCAGGAACTGTCCGCCAAGCTGCTGGAAATTCCGGAAGGCTTCGTGGTGCAGCGCCAGGTTGCCAAGATCTACGAAGACCGTCAGAAAATGCAAGCCGGCGGCCTGCCGATCAACTGGGGTTACGCCGAAACCATGGCGTACGCGACCCTGGCGTTCGAAGGTCACCCGATTCGCATGACCGGTCAGGACATCGGCCGCGGTACGTTCTCGCACCGTCACGCCGTGCTGCACAACCAGAAAGACGCGGGCACCTACATCCCGCTGCAGAACCTGTACGACGGTCAGCCGCGTTTCGATCTGTACGACTCGTTCCTGTCTGAAGAAGCGGTGCTGGCGTTCGAGTACGGTTACTCGACCACCACGCCGAATGCCCTGGTTATCTGGGAAGCCCAGTTCGGCGACTTCGCCAACGGCGCCCAGGTAGTGATTGACCAGTTCATCACCAGTGGCGAGCACAAGTGGGGCCGTCTGTGCGGTCTGACCATGCTGCTGCCGCACGGTTATGAAGGTCAGGGTCCAGAGCACTCCTCGGCTCGTCTTGAGCGTTACCTGCAGCTGTGCGCCGAGCACAACATTCAGGTGTGCATGCCGACGACGCCGGCTCAGATCTACCACTTGCTGCGCCGTCAGGTGATTCGCCCGCTGCGCAAACCTCTGGTAGTCCTGACTCCGAAGTCGCTGCTGCGTCACAAGCTGGCCATCTCGACCCTGGAAGATCTGGCCGAAGGTTCGTTCCAGACCGTTATTCCGGAAATCGATGCCCTGGACCCGAAAAAGGTCGAGCGCGTTGTTCTGTGTAGCGGCAAGGTCTACTACGACCTGCTGGAAAAACGCCGTGCCGAAGGCCGTGACGACATTGCCATCGTGCGTATCGAGCAGCTGTACCCATTCCCTGAGGACGACTTGAAAGAAGTCCTGGCTCCTTACACCAACGCCAAGCATGCCGTCTGGTGCCAGGAAGAGCCGATGAACCAGGGTGCCTGGTACTGCAGCCAACACCACCTGCGTCGCAGCATCAGCAACCTCAACAAGTCTCTCGTACTCGAGTACGCGGGCCGTGAGGCTTCTGCTGCACCTGCTTGTGGTTACGCATCGATGCACGCCGAACAGCAGGAACAACTGCTGAAAGACGCCTTTACTGTTTAACGCCTTCGCGCACCTGAAACCGAATTTAAGGAACCACAGATAATGGCTATCGAGATCAAAGCCCCCACTTTCCCGGAATCGGTTGCCGATGGCACCGTTGCCACCTGGCACAAAAAACCGGGCGACGCCGTCAAACGTGACGAACTGATCGTCGACATCGAAACCGACAAAGTCGTACTGGAAGTTCTGGCCACTGCTGACGGCGTGCTGGGCGCTATCGTCAAGAACGAAGGCGACACCGTTCTGTCCGACGAAGTCCTGGGCTCCATCGTTGAAGGCGGCGCTGCTGCCGCTGCTCCAGCCGCTGCCGCTCCTGCTGCCCAGGCTGCTGCTCCGGCTGCCGAAGGCGAAGACGATCCTGTTGCTGCACCGGCTGCTCGCAAGCTGGCTGAAGAGAATGGCATCAACATCGCTTCCGTTGCCGGTACTGGCAAAGGCGGTCGTGTGACCAAGGAAGACGTGGTTGCAGCCGTTGCTGCCAAGAAGGCCGCTCCGGCTGCCGCACCTGCCAAGGCTGCTGCTCCGGCTGCCGCTGCTCCGGTTTTCGCTGCCGGTGACCGCGTTGAAAAACGCGTTCCGATGACCCGCCTGCGTGCCAAGGTTGCCGAGCGTCTGGTTGAAGCTCAATCGAACATGGCGATGCTGACCACGTTCAACGAAGTCGACATGACCGAAGTCATGGCGCTGCGTTCGAAGTACAAGGACCTGTTCGAGAAGTCCCACAACGGCGTGCGCCTGGGCTTCATGTCGTTCTTCGTGAAAGCGGCCACCGAAGCGCTGAAACGCTTCCCGGCAGTCAACGCGTCGATCGACGGCTCCGACATCGTTTACCACGGTTATGCTGACGTCGGTGTGGCTGTTTCCAGCGACCGCGGCCTGGTTGTACCGGTTCTGCGTAACGCCGAACTGATGAGCCTGGCTGAAATCGAAGGCGGCATCGCCACTTTCGGCAAGAAAGCCCGTGACGGCAAACTGTCGATGGAAGAGATGACCGGTGGTACGTTCACCATCACCAACGGTGGTACCTTCGGTTCGATGATGTCGACTCCGATCGTCAACCCGCCGCAAGCAGCGATTCTGGGTATGCACAACATCATCCAGCGTCCTATGGCGATCAACGGCCAAGTCGTGATCCGTCCGATGATGTACCTGGCACTGTCCTACGATCACCGTCTGATCGATGGCAAAGAAGCTGTAACCTTCCTGGTGACCATCAAGAACCTGCTGGAAGATCCGGCTCGTCTGTTGCTGGATATCTGATAGAAGCAGCCATGAGCTGCAGGCTCGAGCTGTCGGAAAACCCGCAGCCCGGCTTGCAGCTCGCGGCTTCAAGCTTTTCGCTAAAGAGGATTTTTTGAATGTCGCAGAAATTTGACGTAGTAGTGATCGGTGCCGGCCCTGGCGGCTATGTGGCTGCCATCAAGGCCGCGCAGCTGGGTCTCACCACTGCCTGCATCGAGAAGTACACCGACGCTGAAGGCAAGCAAGCCCTCGGCGGTACTTGCCTGAACGTCGGCTGCATTCCGTCCAAGGCGCTGCTGGACAGCTCCTGGAAGTACAAGGAAGCCAAAGAGAGCTTCAACGTTCACGGCATCTCGACCGGCGAAGTCAAAATGGACGTCGCTGCGATGGTTGGCCGCAAGGCTGGCATCGTCAAGAACCTGACCGGCGGCGTTGCCACCCTGTTCAAGGCCAACGGCGTTACTTCGATCCAGGGCCACGGCAAACTGCTGGCCGGCAAAAAAGTCGAAGTCACCAAGCCAGACGGTTCGGTTGAAATCATCGAAGCTGAAAACGTCATCCTGGCTCCAGGTTCTCGCCCGATCGACATTCCGCCGGCTCCGGTTGATCAGAAAGTCATCGTCGATTCGACTGGCGCTCTGGAATTCCAATCCGTACCTAAGCGTCTGGGCGTAATCGGCGCTGGCGTGATCGGTCTGGAACTGGGTTCGGTCTGGTCGCGTCTGGGTGCAGAAGTGACTGTTCTGGAAGCCCTGGACACCTTCCTGATGGCAGCCGACACCGCTGTTTCCAAGGAAGCGCTGAAAACCCTGACCAAACAGGGCCTGGACATCAAGCTGGGCGCTCGCGTGACCGGTTCCAAGGTGAACGGCGACGAAGTCGTTGTGAACTACACCGATGCCAACGGCGAACAGACCATCACTTTCGACAAGCTGATCGTAGCCGTTGGTCGCCGTCCGGTGACCACCGATCTGCTGGCTGCCGACAGCGGCGTGACCCTGGACGAGCGCGGTTTCGTGCACGTTGATGATCATTGCGCCACCACCGTACCGGGCGTCTACGCCATCGGTGACGTGGTTCGCGGCATGATGCTGGCTCACAAGGCCTCGGAAGAGGGCATCATGGTTGTCGAGCGCATCAAGGGCCACAAGGCTCAAATGAACTATGACCTGATCCCTTCGGTTATTTATACTCACCCGGAAATTGCGTGGGTGGGTAAAACCGAGCAGGCCTTGAAAGCTGAAGGCGTTGAAGTTAACGTCGGCACCTTCCCGTTCGCAGCTTCTGGCCGTGCCATGGCTGCCAACGATACCGGTGGTTTCGTCAAGGTTATCGCAGATGCCAAGACAGACCGCGTATTGGGCGTCCACGTGATTGGCCCAAGCGCTGCAGAACTGGTTCAGCAGGGCGCAATCGGTATGGAGTTCGGCACCAGCGCTGAAGACCTGGGCATGATGGTCTTCTCCCATCCGACCCTGTCCGAAGCCCTGCACGAAGCAGCCCTGGCTGTGAATGGCGGCGCCATCCACATCGCCAACCGCAAGAAGCGTTGAAGGCAATTTGAAAACGTAGCGAGCGAAGGAAAGACAAGGCAAAAACAGGCGAGGAAGCGGAGTTGACGTCAGTCAATGAGCATTCCGAACCTGTTTTTAACGCAGTATTTCCTAGCGCAGCAGTTTTCAAATGTCTGAAAAGACAATAAGAAACCACGGCGGTTGCGGCCCGTCGTGAGCCTTGCGTGCAAGACTCACCGCGGAATGTCCGCTGGACGCAGTCTTGCGTAGCTCAGCTACGCAAGCAGCAGTCACAGGTGGTGCGGCACTTCAATAAGTGCAGCACCGAATGCGCAGTACCTAACGAAGACGGTAATAAGCATGAATCTTCACGAGTATCAGGGTAAGCAGCTGTTCGCTGAGTACGGCCTGCCAGTATCCACCGGTTACGCGGTAGACACCCCGGAAGCAGCAGCAGAAGCTTGCGACAAAATCGGCGGCAGCGAGTGGGTTGTCAAAGCCCAGGTTCACGCCGGTGGTCGCGGTAAAGCGGGCGGCGTCAAGCTGGTTCGCAACAAAGAAGACGCCAAAGCCTTCGCACAGCAGTGGCTGGGCAAGCGTCTGGTGACTTACCAGACTGACGCCAATGGTCAGCCAGTCACCAAGATCCTGGTTGAATCGTGCACTGATATCGCTAAAGAGCTGTACCTGGGCGCTGTCGTTGACCGTTCGAGCCGCCGCATCGTGTTCATGGCTTCCACCGAAGGTGGCGTGGACATCGAGAAAATCGCTCACGACACTCCAGAAAAAATTCTGAAAGCCACTATCGATCCACTGGTTGGCGCTCAGCCGTTCCAGGGTCGCGAGCTGGCATTCCAGTTGGGTCTGGAAGGCAAGCAAGTTGCCCAGTTCGCCAAGATCTTCGTAGGTCTGGCCAAACTGTTCCAGGATCACGATCTGGCCCTGCTGGAAGTGAACCCGCTGGTGATCAAGGCTGACGGCGATCTGCACTGCCTGGACGCCAAGATCAACATCGACGCCAACGCCATGTACCGTCAGCCTAAGCTGAAGACTTTCCACGATCCGTCGCAAGACGATCCGCGCGAAGCGCACGCTGCCAAGTTCGAACTGAACTACGTGGCACTGGAAGGCAACATCGGCTGCATGGTCAACGGTGCCGGCCTGGCCATGGGTACCATGGACATCGTCAACCTGCACGGCGGCAAGCCAGCCAACTTCCTCGACGTAGGTGGTGGTGCTACCAAAGAGCGCGTGACCGAAGCCTTCAAGATCATCCTGTCCGACACCAACGTCGCTGCAGTACTGGTCAACATCTTCGGCGGCATCGTTCGTTGCGACATGATTGCCGAAGGCATCATCGGCGCCGTGAAAGAAGTCGGCGTGAAAATCCCGGTTGTTGTTCGCCTTGAAGGCAACAACGCTGAGCTGGGCGCTAAAGTACTGGCAGAAAGCGGTTTGAACATCATCGCTGCTACCAGCCTGACCGACGCTGCTCAACAAGTTGTCAAAGCTGCGGAGGGCAAATAATGAGCGTCCTGATCAATAAAGACACCAAAGTTATCTGCCAGGGTATTACCGGTTCGCAAGGTAGTTTCCACACCCAGCAAGCCATCGAGTACGGCACCAAGATGGTTGGTGGTGTAACTCCAGGCAAAGGCGGCACCGAGCACCTGGGTCTGCCAGTGTTCAACACTGTGAAAGACGCTGTAGCTGCCACTGGCGCTACCGCCAGCGTGATCTACGTTCCGGCTCCTTTCTGCAAGGACTCGATCCTGGAAGCTGCTTTCGGCGGCATCAAGCTGATCGTTTGCATCACCGAAGGCATTCCTACCCTGGACATGCTGGACGCTAAAGTTAAGTGCGACGAGCTGGGTGTAATCCTGATCGGCCCTAACTGCCCAGGCGTGATCACTCCAGGCGAATGCAAGATCGGCATCATGCCAGGTCACATTCACTTGCCAGGCAAGGTCGGTATCGTTTCCCGTTCCGGCACCCTGACCTACGAAGCTGTGAAGCAAACGACTGACGCCGGTTTCGGTCAGTCGACTTGCGTCGGCATCGGTGGTGACCCGATCCCGGGTTCGAACTTCATCGACATCCTGAAGCTGTTCCAGGAAGACCCGAAGACCGAAGCGATCGTGATGATCGGCGAGATCGGCGGTTCGGCTGAAGAAGAAGCGGCTGCCTACATCAAGGCACACGTGACCAAGCCGGTTGTTTCCTACATCGCTGGTGTGACTGCTCCTCCGGGCAAGCGCATGGGCCATGCTGGCGCAATCATCTCTGGCGGCAAAGGCACTGCAGACGAGAAATTCGCTGCTCTGCAAGACGCAGGCGTTAAAACCGTGCGTTCGCTGGCAGACATCGGCAAGGCCCTGGCCGAGCTGACTGGCTGGGCTGTCAAGTAAGCTTCGCGCTTAACTGACGCTTCACCAGGCAAAGGCCACCTTCGGGTGGCCTTTGTCGTTTCCGGTTCTTGGAAATGCCCGAGGCTATCGTGGCGGGGGAGCAAGCTCCCTCGCCACAGGGGGTTAGTGGAAAAATATAGGCGTAAACACGACACGGAAATGTCGTGTATCGGATAGTTCGCCCCTTAACAGTGCGCTTGACGCTCAAATTCGTTAGGATACGCGCCATTTTTGCGTCCGCGGCCCACAAGGCAGCGACGCGCTAAACGGGTCAGTCTCATACGGACCGACAGCATTTCCCTCACCCATAGGGAAATCCCTCTCTAAATTCCGATTCAGTAGTGTGGTATTTCCTTAATGAAAGTGTTGAAAGGCCAGGACATCCTGGCACTTGGTTTTATGACGTTTGCCCTGTTTGTCGGGGCCGGCAACATCATCTTCCCACCTATCGTCGGTTTGCAGTCCGGGCCCAATGTCTGGATGGCGGCGCTGGGTTTCCTGGTCACCGCCGTCGGTCTGCCGGTGATCACCGTTGTCGCACTGGCCAAGGTCGGTGGTGCGATGGATGCCTTGAGCAGTCCGATCGGTAAAGTCGCTGGTGGACTGCTGGCGGCGGCGTGCTATCTGGCTGTTGGTCCGCTGTTCGCGACACCACGTACCGCGACCGTATCGTTCGAAGTGGGCCTGGCGCCGTTGACCGGCGAAAGCCCGCTGGCGCTGTTCCTGTACAGCTCGGTCTACTTCCTGCTGGTGTTCTTCATCTCCCTGTACCCGGGCCGCTTGCTGGACACGGTCGGGCGCTTCCTCGCGCCCTTGAAGATCATTGCCCTGGCGGTGCTGGGCATCGCGGCATTCGCCCTCCCGGCCGGTGACATCGGGCACGCAACGCCCGAATACGTTGCGGCGCCATTCTCCCAAGGCTTCATCAATGGTTACCTGACCATGGATACCCTGGGCGCATTGGTGTTCGGCATTGTCATCGTCAATGCCATCCGCTCCCGTGGCGTCGAATCGCCGGCCCTGATCACCCGCTACGCGATCATCGCCGGTTTGATTGCCGGTGTGGGGCTGGCGCTGGTTTATGTCAGCCTGTTCCGTCTGGGATCGGGCAGCCATGAAGTGGCGGCTGGTGCTACCAACGGTGCGGCGGTGCTGCATGCCTACGTGCAACACACCTTTGGCTCCCTCGGCAGCGGTTTCCTTGCGGTACTGATTTCTCTGGCGTGCCTGGTGACGGCGGTGGGCCTGACCTGCGCCTGTGCCGAGTACTTCAGTCGTGTACTGCCACTGTCCTATAAGGCGCTGGTCATCATCCTGGCTGCGTTTTCCCTGTTGGTGTCCAACCTGGGCCTCACCAAGTTGATCGCATTCTCGATTCCGGTGCTCACGGCGATCTACCCGCCGTGCATCGCCCTGGTGGCGCTGAGCTTCTGCAAGGACTTCTGGCACGAGCAAGGCCGCATTGTCGGCCCGGTGATGCTGGTGTCGTTCCTCTTTGGCCTGATCGACGCCCTCAAGGGCGCGGGTCTTGCGGACTGGATGCCGTCCCAACTGTCCCATTTGCCCCTGAGTGAGCAAGGGCTGGCCTGGCTGGTGCCTTCGGTGATGACTTTGGTGGTCGCCGTAGTCTGTGACCGTATGTTGGGCAAGCGCCAGGAAGCCCTGGCCTAAGCTTATCCGGCCCGTCACGAGCGGGCCGATCAAGCAGCAAACCGAAATGCCCCGTATCAATCGATACGGGGCATTTTTTTATGGTGGGATGCGGTGCCTTTTCTTCTGCGCTAACGTCGAAGGGTTGCGCAATCCACTTGCAGGAGCGAGCTTGCTCGCGAAGAACCTGAGAGCAACGCGTTTATCCAGAAAACACGCGCCATTATTCGCGTCCTTCGCGAGCAAGCTCGCTCCTGCAAGGAAACGTGTCCCTGCCACTACATCACAAGGACCTGCATGTCGTTCATCCAAGCCAACCTGATCCACATCCTCGCCGCCCTCTGGTTTGTTATCTGTTGGGGTGGCTACACCCGGTACGCGACATGGAAGGGCCGCGATACCGCGTGCCTGGCCAGCGTGCTGCACCTGTATCGTGAAGACTGGATGCGCCGCATGTTGCTGCGCGATAACCGCATTGCCGATGCCAGCGTGATTGGTAACCTGGAGCGCAATGCATCGTTTTTCGCTTCGAGTACGCTGATTATCCTGGCCGGTATTCTCACGGTACTCGGCGCTTCGGAAAGGGCGCTGTCACTGCTGGCGGATATCCCGATGGTGCAGCAGGCTTCCCAGGGGATGTCGGAAATCAAGTTGCTTTGCCTGGCGCTGGTGTTCGTCTACGCGTTCTTCACGTTCAGCTGGTGCATGCGCCAATACAACTTTGCGGCCGTTCTGGTGGGGTCGGCCCCCATGGTCGGTGAGCGCCAGGTGTCCGAACAGGAGCGCAAGGCTTTTGCGGCCCGGGCTGCCCGGGTTATTTCCATGGCGGCCAACCAGTTCAACTTTGGCCTGCGTTCTTATTATTTCGGTATGACCATGTTGGCCTGGTTCGTCAGCCCCTGGTTGTTCATGTTGATGAGTGCCGGTGTCGTGTTTGTGCTGTATCGCCGGGAGTTTCACTCCGACGTTCTCGACGTGATGGTCTATACCCCTACAGAGGCACCGTTGCCCGAGGTGAATAAAGAGGCTGCTTGATGAGTATTCCATTCTGGTGCGTGTTTATCAGTGCCTTGCTGATTTATATCGCGCGAATACCCGTGACCAAGGCCATGAAGGAGCAGGGCGGTTACAACAATCACCTGCCGCGCCAGCAGCAGGGGCAACTGACTGGCTTGGGGGCTCGTGCATTGGCGGCTCACCAGAATAGTTTTGAAGCCTTCATATTGTTTGCAGTGGGTGTGCTGATGGCGCACACCACGCAAACGGCGGGATGGCTCATTGATTGGCTGGCGATCATCTTTGTCATCTCGCGAGTGATCTATTTACTGTGTTACTGGAAAGATCTGCCATGGCAGCGCAGCCTGGTTTGGCTAGTGGGACTCGTCTGTTCGCTATTGCTGATGATTAGTCCGACTTTTCGTACGATTTTGCTCTAACGAGGTTATGGCTAATCATATTGCAGGCAAAAGAAAACCCGCACTTGGCGGGTTTTCTTTATCACGCTAAAAACCGTTTCAGTTTTTAGGCGCGGCTTCTTTTGCCGCTGCTTCGTTCGATTCAGCCTGAGCTTTGGCAGCTTCAGCGTTTTCTTTCGCAGCGTCGTTCACTTTATCCTGAGCTTTGTTCATGTATTGCTGAGCTTGCTCAGCATGTTTGGCAGCATCTTGAGCTTTGTCCTCGGATTTTTTATCGCAGGCAGCGAGACCGAGGGAAGCGGTCAACATCAAGGCAATAGCTAAAGTCTTACGCATGGGGTGTTTCTCCTTATGGAAAATATCTACTGGCCTTTCGAGCGCAGCCATCAAGGTTAAGTTCCTCAAAACGTTCAGATATATAAGTTTGTTCTAATGCGGAACTTTTGCCGGGACCGTTACTTCACTGCACGAATTTTAAATGTGAGTTTCTATCAAATGGCCGAAAACCCCGTTTTTGAGCGCGCCACACGATTCTTGTCGGCACTGCGCCATTGCCAGGTCCTTGGGCTTCGCGTTCACAGTGCCAGCAGCGAAGGGCTGACGGTGGTGCTGCCCTATAGCCCGCAAATCGTCGGAAATCAGCAAACCGGAGTCATCCATGGCGGTGCGCTGACCACACTGATGGACACCGCCTGCGGCATGTCCACCCTCTGTGTACTGCCGGAGTTCGAGGTCTGCCCGACCCTCGACCTGCGCATCGACTACATGCACGCCGCCGAGCCGAATAAAGATGTCTTCGGTTTCGCCCAGTGCTACCGCGTGACCACCGATGTGATCTTTGCCCGCGGCTTCGCCTATCAGGACGATCCGGAGCAGCCCATTGCCCACGTGGTGGGCACCTTCATGCGGATGGGCAAGGGCATCAAGGGCGCCAAAGGCTTTGGTGGTGCGATCACAGGAGGCGCAAAAAATGACTGATTCCTTCAAGGAGCAACTGCGGCTGGCTCATGAGCGGGGCGACTATGCCGTGCTGTTGCAGCGCATTCCCTATGCCACGCTGATCGGCGTTGAATGCTCGCGGGTGGGGGACGAACTGCTGTTTCGTCTGCCGGCCAACAAGGACAACATCGGCAATCCCTTATTGCCGGCCATCCACGGCGGAGTGATTGCCGGTTTCATGGAGCTTGCTGCTGCGCTGCACCTGCTGGTGTTCACCGGTTCGCCAGGTGTGCCGAAGATTATCGACTTCTCCCTCGACTACCTGCGCGCCGGGCAGTTTCGCGATACCTGGGCCCGATGCCAGGTATGCCGCCAGGGACGCCGGGTCGCCAACGTCGCAATCACCGCCTGGCAAAGTACCGAAACCGAACCCATCGCCACGGCCCGGGCACATTTCAAACTTGAGGAGCCCTTGAAATCCTGAACACCGCCCCCAACTCTGATCACATCCCGCTGCTGGCCCTCAGGGTCGCGGCTTAGCCATCTGATTGGAGTTTGATGACCATGAGTGTGGAAACTCAAAAGGAAACCCTGGGCTTCCAGACCGAGGTGAAGCAACTGCTGCACCTCATGATCCATTCGCTGTATTCCAACAAGGAAATTTTCCTTCGCGAACTGATCTCGAACGCCTCTGACGCTGTAGACAAATTACGTTTCGAAGCGCTGTCCAAGCCAGAACTGCTGGAAGGCGGCGCCGAACTGAAAATCCGTGTGAGCTTCGATAAGGACGCCAAGACCGTCACCCTCGAAGACAACGGCATCGGCATGAGCCGTGAGGATGCGATCACGCACTTGGGCACCATCGCCAAATCCGGCACCGCCGACTTCATGAAACACCTGACCGGTGACCAGAAGAAAGACTCGCACCTGATCGGTCAGTTCGGTGTCGGTTTCTACTCTGCTTTCATCGTCGCTGACAAAGTCGACGTGTACAGCCGTCGTGCCGGCAGCGCCGCCAGCGAAGGCGTGCACTGGTCTTCCAAAGGTGAAGGCGACTTCGAAGTTGCAACCATCGATAAAGCCGAGCGCGGCACCCGTATCGTCCTGCACCTGAAATCCGGTGAAGACGAGTTCGCCGATGGCTGGCGCCTGCGCAACATCATCAAGAAGTATTCCGACCACATCGCCTTGCCGATCGAGCTGCCAAAAGAAGTGGCCGCCGTCGAAGGCGAAGAGAAGCCGGCCGCCGAATGGGAAACCGTCAACCGCGCCAGCGCCCTGTGGACCCGTCCGCGTACCGAGATCAAGGACGAGGAATACCAGGAGTTCTACAAGCACATCGCTCACGACTTCGAAAACCCACTGAGCTGGAGCCACAACAAGGTCGAAGGCAAGCTGGAGTACAGCTCGCTGTTGTACGTGCCGGCCCGTGCTCCGTTCGACCTGTACCAGCGTGAAGCGCCGAAAGGCCTGAAGCTATACGTGCAGCGTGTGTTCGTCATGGACCAGGCTGAGTCGTTCCTGCCGCTGTACCTGCGCTTCATCAAGGGTGTGGTCGACTCCAATGACCTGTCGCTGAACGTGTCGCGGGAAATCCTGCAGAAAGACCCGATCATTGACTCCATGAAGTCGGCGCTGACCAAGCGCGTTCTGGACATGCTGGAAAAACTGGCGAAGAACGAGCCTGAGCAATACAAAGGCTTCTGGAAAAACTTCGGCCAGGTCATGAAAGAAGGTCCGGCAGAAGACTTCGCCAACAAAGAGAAAATCGCTGGCCTGCTGCGGTTCGCATCGACCAACGGTGACGACGGCGAGCAAGTGGTGGGTCTGGCCGATTACCTGGCTCGCGCCAAGGAAGGTCAGGACAAGATCTACTACCTGACCGGCGAAACCTACGCGCAGGTCAAGAACAGCCCGCACCTGGAAGTCTTCCGCAAGAAAGGCATCGAAGTGCTGCTGCTGACCGACCGTATCGACGAGTGGCTGATGAGCTACCTCAACGACTTCGACGGCAAGAGCTTTGTTGACGTGGCACGCGGTGACCTGGACCTGGGCAACCTGGATTCGGAAGAGGACAAAAAGGCCGCGGAAGAAGTCGCCAAGTCCAAGGAAGGTCTGGTTGAGCGTCTGAAAACTGCGCTGGGCGAATCCGTTGCCGAAGTTCGGGTTTCCCATCGCCTGACCGATTCCCCTGCGATTCTGGCCATCGGCGAGCAGGACCTGGGCCTGCAAATGCGTCAGATCCTGGAAGCCAGCGGGCAGAAGGTTCCGGATTCGAAACCGATCTTCGAATTCAACCCGGCTCACCCGCTGATCGAGAAGCTCGACAACGAGCAGAGCGACGAACGCTTCGGCGACCTGTCGCACATCCTCTTCGATCAGGCGGCCCTGGCGGCCGGCGACAGCCTGAAGGATCCGGCGGCGTACGTGCGTCGTCTGAATAAGCTATTGGTTGAGCTGTCGGCTTAACTGCGTTGTAGAAAAACCCGCTTCGGCGGGTTTTTTCATTCTGGTGTTTAACATTCAGGAGTCAGAAATGAGCCAAATCACTGTACGTTCCGTTGCCTATCAAATTGACGGTCAGCCTTACGAAAGCCGTCTGGCTTTTGACGCCGACCTTAAGGGCCCGCGTCCGGGCCTGTTGATGGCGCCGAACTGGATGGGCGTCAGCGCTGGCGCCGAGGAAATCGCCAGGTCGGTGGCGGCCAAGGGTTACGTGGTACTGATCGCTGATCTTTACGGTCAATCGGTTCGTCCACAGAACAACGATGAAGCGGGCGCGGCGATGATGCCGTTGAAGAACGACCGTCCATTGTTGCGCAAGCGTATGCAAGCAGCGTTCGAACAGCTGCAAAGCCAGGGCGAAGTGGCCGTTGATACCTCGAAGCTGGCCACGTTCGGTTTCTGCTTTGGTGGATGCTGCGCGCTGGAGTTGGCCCGTACCGGTGCGCCGGTGAAAGCGGCAGTCTCCTTCCATGGCACCCTCGACACCCCGGACGTCAATGATGCGAAAAACATCAAGGGCAAGGTGTTGGTCCTGCATGGTGCTTCCGATCCGTTGGTGCCGAAAGAACAGCTGCCGGCGTTTGAAGAGGAAATGAATGCTGCAGGCGTGGATTGGCAACTGCTCAGCTACGGCGGCGCGTTCCATTCATTCACCGATCCGCATGCAAATGTGCCGGGCATGATGATGTATAACGCCAAGGTTGCTGCTCGGGCGTTTACCTCGATGCACAACTTGCTGGATGAAGTGTTCAAGGGCTGATGTTGTCCGTCACTGGCTAATGCAGTGCCCGGGCTGGCCTCTTCGCGGGCAAGCCCGCTCCCACAGGAGCTGATGGCGTTCGCATAATTTGTGAATCACCTCGAACCCTGTGGGAGCTGGCTTGCCAGCGAAGGCGACCTGCCATGCGATACAAAACTACGGCAATTCGATCCGCTCGACTTCCCCCGGCACCGTAGGCCAATCCCCGGCCGCCCAGCGTCGGCGCGCTTCATCGATAGCCGCCGGATCGCTCGCCACAAAATTCCAGTTGATCCGTCGCGGACCATCCAGCGGGGCACCGCCAAACAACACGGCATGGCAGTCGCTTTCGGCGAACAACGTCATTTCCTCCCCTTCAGGCAATACCACCAGTGCATGGGGCTCCACAGTCTCGCCGTCCAGTTGCACCTCGCCGCTCAAGACATACAGCGCACGTTCTTCATGTTCGGTGGGGATCAGCAGCGTCGTCGCCGATTGCAGGGTCAACTCCGCATAGAGCGTCGGAGACAGTACGGGTACCGGCGATTCCAGGCAGAAGCCTGTCCCGGCAATCATGCGGATGTTCACCCCCAGGTTCTCGCTGACCGGGAGTGTGGCGGCGGGGTGATGGCTGTAATGCCCCGGACCTTGTTCATGATCCTTGGGCGAGGCCAGCCAGATCTGCAGGCCGTGCATCGTAAAGCCGTTTTCCTTGAGCGCCTCTGGCGTGCGCTCGACATGGGCAATCGCGCTGCCGGCGGTCATCCAGCTGACATCGCCGGTATCCACCACCTGATCGGAGCCGAGGCTGTCCTTGTGCTGGATCTGCCCCTGGAACAGGTAGGTGAGGGTGGAAAGACCGATGTGCGGATGTTGGCGGATGTTCATGCCTTTGCCCGGCGGGTAGCGGGTTTCCAGCATATGGTCGAAAAACACAAAGGGTCCGACGCTGCGGCATTTGGCGGACGGCAGTGGACGAAGAATCGGCTGGCCCTCGACATCTTCGGCGCGGGGGCGGATCACGAGCGGAGTGTTCATGGTGCATTCCAGGCTGGGGCGGGTGATGCGTTCGAGCATAACCCGCTTGTGCAGCCCTTGCCGCTATTGGCTGAACGCACCCTCGGACAAATGGGTTTCGATGCTGACGTCGCTGGTGGTCATCAACTTGTGAATCGGGCAGCGGTCGGCCACGCGGTGCAGTTCTTCGCGCTGGGCGTCAGTGAGTACGCCCTTGAGGGTCAGTTTGACGTGCAGTGCGTATTGGCCTTTCTGCTCCTGGCTGTTGTCGCGCTTGACCTCGACCCCGACTCCGGTCAGCGGAATGTCTTTTTTCTTCGCGTAAAGCTTCAGGGTCAGGGCCTTGCAGGCACCGAGGGCGGCGTCGAAATAATCATGGGGTTCAGGGGCCGAGCCTTCGCCGCCTGCTGAAGTTGGTACATCGGCAAAGAGCTCGTGGTCATCAATCTGGACGCTGTGACGAAAGCCTTCGCTGGAGACGGTGTTCACGGTAACTGTCATGGGAAACCTCGCAGGCAACTGGAAATTTATTCGATCAAAAAAGACCTCGAAGGTATAGAGCATTCTCGCCGATGCGTGTTCAGGTTGATTTACCGATCGTGGATTTGACGCTGAATCGTTACTGCCTGTTGAACGTAGTAGTAAGGCTTTTTGATATCACTTTTTCGTCTTACGCAAATTTTCAACAGTCCGATACCGTCTAAGAGACCAGCTGCCTGACGCAGCGCTTTTGGAAGGAACCAGGGGAATGAGTATCAGAAGTCTCAATATTGCGCCGCGCGCGAGTCTGGGTTTTGGCCTGTTGGCGTTGATGGTTTTTGGCTTGGGGGTATTTGCGCTGCTGCAAATGTCGAACATGCGGGCGCAGTCCGATCAAGTCGATGACAACTGGCTGCCCAGCGTGATGGCAGTCGGAGACATGAGTCAGGACATGTTGCGACTGCGAGCGCTGACCATGCGCTTGCTGATCAATCGCGATCCGCAGGCGCAGGCGCAGAATGTCAGCAAAATCAACGAACTTAAAAGTGTTCTCGAGCAGGCCCAGCAACGCTACGACAAGTTGATCGTGCTGCCTGAGGAGCGTGCGTTGTTCGATCGCTTCAAAGCGGCCGAGCGCAAGTATCTGCAATTTCAGAGTCAGGTGATGGCCGAAGCTACCCAGGGACGGGTGGATGAGGCGGCGGCCATTCTCAACGGCGAGATGAATCCGTTGGCCGATGAGATCACCATCGCCCTCAAGGAGCTGGTTGCACTCAACCAGAACAACGCCAATCTGGCGACAGAGGCCGGGCGTCAGGTGTTCAACCAGTCGCGGGTCTGGGTGGGGGTGATGATCGGTGTGAGCGCGCTGATCACCATTGGCCTGGCGCTCCTGTTGACTCGCAGTATCGTGTTGCCGCTGTCGCAATCGCTGAAAGTGGCCGAGGTGGTTGCTGGCGGCGATCTGACCGGTGTTATCGACATCACCGGCAAGGACGAACCCGCACGGCTGCTGCATGCGCTCAAGAGCATGCAACAGAGCCTGCGTGAAACCATTCAACGCATCTCCGATTCATCCAGCCAATTGGCCTCGGCCTCGGAGGAGCTCAGTTGCGTCACGGAAGACGCCACTCGTGGCCTGCATCAGCAGAGCCTGGAAATCGAGCAGGCGGCCACGGCGGTCAATCAGATGACCGCCGCCGTGGAGGAAGTGGCGAGCAATGCGGCGGCGACCTCGCAAGCCTCTCGCGAGTCCGATCGCATTGCCCAGCATGGTCGTGAGCAGGTGCATCAGACCGTGTTGTCGATCCAGTCGCTGGCCGAGGACGTCACCACCAATGTCACTCAGGTCGAGGATCTGGCGCAGAAGGTATATGGCATCACCAAAGTGCTGGACGTGATCCGCGCGATTGCCGAGCAGACCAATCTGCTGGCGTTGAATGCCGCGATTGAAGCCGCGCGGGCGGGGGAAGCGGGGCGCGGGTTTGCAGTGGTCGCCGATGAAGTACGGGCGCTGGCGCATCGCACCCAGCAGTCGACCCGGGAGATCGAGCAGATGATCGCGGGCATCCAGCAAGGCACCGATCTGGCTGTCAGCTCGATGCAGCACAGCAATACCCGTGCGCGCTCGACACTGGAGGCGGCGAAAGCGGCGGGCGAAGCACTGGAGGACATCGCTTCGGCATTCACCCTGATCAACGAGCGCAATATCGTGATTGCCAGCGCTTCCGAGGAGCAGGCGGCCGTGGCACGGGAAGTGGATCGAAACCTGACGAACATCCGCGATCTGGCGCTGCAAAGCTCGGCGGGGGCAAATCAGACCAGTGCCGCGAGTCAGGAGTTGTCACGCCTGGCGGTGGATCTGAATACGATGGTGGCGCGGTTTTCGGTCTAGGTGCCAGATGAAAAAAGCCCCGCGATGGCGGGGCGTGTTTGTCAGCTGGCGGAGATCAAATGTGTTGAGGGGGCTTGCCCCCCTCGCCACAGGGATCAGCTGCCTTTGACGGTCTTGCCGTTGACCTTGCCGTCCAGGAGCATGATGTTGTACTCCTTGCCGTCGGTTTCGACCTGTTGCAGACGAACCAGCAGGTAGTCCCAATCCTTGGCGAACCACATCACGGTGATGCGTTTGTTCTGTGTCGGGTCGCGCACACGTTCGACCTTGATCGCATCGATCATGCCGGCCTTGGTGTCGACTTTTTCAGTGCCCAATACGCGGAAGTCATAGGTATCGACATCACTGCCGTCGACCACCTGATAGTTCATGCTTTTCTTGCCGGCGGCGACGTCTTCCTGCAAGGCCAGCTGATAGCTGGATTTGTCGAGCATGCCACGGTTCAGCGGAACCTTGACTGCATCACCGCGATCGGTGCCGGTGATCATTTTGGCGTTCCAGTCGAAATCCAGGTCCGACTTCTTGGCCTTGCCCAGGCCGCCTCGTTCAAAGTGGTAGGACTGTGGCAGCAAGGTGTCTTTGTCCAGGGTCAGCGTACTTTCTTCGGTGAGGCTGGCGATCATCATCGAAGCCTTGAAGCTGAGCTTCCAGACACCATTCGCTTCCTGGGTCAGGCTGCGTTCGGCGGTGCCGCTCATGGGTAACTGCTTCCAGTCTGCTGTGTAGCTGGCGGAGAAAGGTTGAAGGTCCGCAGCCTGCGCGAATGGCAAGGCGAGCAGAGCACAAGCGAAGAGCAGGGCACGACGCATAAAATCTCCTAGGTTCGAATCAAGTGGCCGCTGGCCGCGAGTAACTGTCCATCCAGTAAAGCACCTTGCTCGCCGAGCGATAACCGGCCTTCGGCGAACCAGCGGACGGCCAACGGGTAGATCAGGTGTTCCTGAACATGGACCCGCTGAGCGAGGCTCTGCGGCGAGTCGTGTAACTCTACCGGTATTACTGCCTGTACGACCAGTGGTCCGCCATCGAGTTCCTCGGTGACAAAGTGTACGGAGCAGCCGTGTTCGGTATCACCGGCTTCCAGCGCTCGCTGATGAGTGTGTAACCCTTTGTATTTGGGCAGCAGCGAGGGATGGATATTGAGCAGGCGTCCTTGATAGTGGCGCACGAAGCCGGCACTGAGGATGCGCATGAAACCGGCCAGAACCACGAGTTGGGGATTGTAGGTGTCGATCAGTTCGATCAGCGCGGCATCGAAGGCCTCGCGGCCTTCGAAAGCCTTGTGATCCAGGGTGCGGGTGTCGATGCCCGCGTCCCTGGCGCGTTGCAGGCCGTAGGCGTCGGCGCGGTTGGAGATCACCGCAGCGATGCGGACCGGGCTGTCGCCGGTCCGCGTGCTGTCGATCAAGGCCTGCAAGTTACTGCCGGTGCCGGACAACAGCACCACAACATCACAGGTCTTGGGCATCAGTGAGCCTTGAGGTTCTTCAGTTCAACCTGGGCTGCGCCTTCGGCAGCAGTGGAGATCTGACCGATGACCCATGGCTGCTCGCCGGCTTCACGCAGAACCTTCAGGGCAGCTTCCACGTGCTCTTGCGCCACGCAGATGACCATGCCCACGCCGCAGTTCAGTACGCGGTGCATTTCGTTCTCGTCGACGTTGCCTTTCTCTTGCAGCCAGTCGAACACCGCCGGACGGGTCCAGCTTGCCACGTCAACCACTGCCTGAGCGCCTTTTGGCAGGACACGCGGGATGTTGTCCAGCAGGCCGCCACCGGTGATGTGAGCCATGGCTTTGACCGCGCCGGTTTCCTTGATCAGCTTGAGCAACGGCTTGACGTAGATGCGGGTAGGGGCCATCAGCAGGTCAGTCAGCGGCTTGCCGTCGAGCTGGGTGTTTTCGATGTCGGCACCGGAGACTTCGATGATCTTGCGGATCAGCGAGTAACCGTTGGAGTGCGGGCCGGACGACGGCAGGGCGAGCAGGGCATCGCCCGCCGCGACTTTGGAGCCGTCGATGATTTCGGATTTTTCCACGACGCCGACGCAGAAGCCGGCGAGGTCATAGTCTTCGCCTTCGTACATGCCAGGCATTTCAGCGGTTTCGCCGCCAACCAGGGAGCAGCCGGACAGTTCGCAGCCTGCACCGATGCCGGTCACGACCTGGGCCGCGGTGTCGACATTCAGTTTGCCGGTGGCGTAGTAGTCGAGGAAGAACAGCGGCTCGGCGCCGCACACCACCAGGTCGTTGACGCACATGGCAACCAGGTCGATGCCGATGCTGTCGTGCTTGTTCAGGTTCAGTGCCAGGCGCAGTTTGGTGCCGACGCCGTCAGTACCGGAAACCAGCACGGGCTGCTTGTAGCCAGCCGGGATTTCGCAGAGGGCGCCAAAACCGCCCAGGCCGCCCATGACTTCCGGGCGCGCAGTGCGCTTGGCGACGCTCTTGATGCGTTCGACCAATGCTTCACCGGCGTCGATGTCTACACCGGCGTCCTTGTAGCTCAGGGAGGGTTGCTTGCTCATGATCCAGGCCTTTAGGGGGGATTCAGGGGTAACGACCGAGTTCAGCGGGGCCGCCGAAATCGACGAGGGCGATTGCCTCACGCGAATTTCGAAAGTGCCCGGCTGTTGCCGGTCTGCGAAGGCGCGCGATTTTATCAGGCTTGAAGGGCAGCGGCCATCCTCAGGCCGACGGCAGGGGCATATCCGCCTAAAAAAACCGCATTTGCCCCGTGTTACTGGCATCCTTTACGCCTGCACAAGCTATCGCCATTAAGCGTCTATCGTTATGACAGTGCGAAAACTTACTCAGGACGTGTGAATGTTTTGCGCCGGGCGATGGTCACAGCCTTGCTCGATCGTCTTCATGCGGTCTGTTCCAGCCGCTCTTGTCGTCAGGAATCTTCCATGCGTTTTTGTAAATTCTTGTTTGTGGGCTGTTTGTCGCTGGTCAGTCTGGCCAGCCATGCCGAAACCGTCAAAGGCCTCTATCAGGTGCGCGAGCCCGTCAGCAGTCAGACGCAGGAGGAGCGTGATCAAGCGACTCAGCGCGCGCTGGATACGCTGGTGTTGCGCCTGACCGGCGACCCCAAGGCGGCGCAAAATCCGGGGCTGGCAGCGATTCGCAAAGACCCGCAGCAAATCATCAGTCAGTACGGATTCGATGCCGGCCCGCCGCAAGTGCTGAAAGTCGATTTCGACCCGACAACCACCGAGCAGGCGTTGCGCCGCGCCGGGCTGGCCTTGTGGGGCGCCAACCGGCCATCGATCCTCGGCTGGTGGTTGAACGACACCACGGAGGGTTCAAGCCTGGTGGGCGATGGCCAGGCCAGTGCGGCGCCCTTGCGTCGAGCCGCGCAACACCGTGGCCTGCCGTTGCGTCTGCCGCTGGCGGATTTGAACGAGCAGGTGGTCGCCACTGCGCCGAATCTGGAAAGCTCCGATCCTGCAGCGTTGCGTGCCGCCTCGGAGCGTTATAGCGCCGACGCTGTGCTGGCGGTGCATGCCCGTGAAGAGGGCGGCCAATGGCAGGCCAAATGGCATTTGTGGCTGGGCGACCAGAAAGAGGCCGGCAGCGTACAGGGTGCCGATCAGGCCGCCGTGGCGGATGCGGTGATGCTGGCGGTCAATGAACGTCTGGCGCCTCGATTCGTCGCCAGGGCCGGGGCTTCGACGCAGCAGTTGCTGGAAGTGCAGGGTATGAATCTTGAGCGCTATGCGACGCTCGGACGTTTGCTGGAACCTTTTGGCGGGCGGCCACAGAGTGTCGACGGCGACCGGATTCTGTATCGGGTCAATGGCAGTGTTGATCAATTGCGGGCGCAATTGTCGCTGGCCAAGTTGCAGGAGGTGGCCGCAGCGCCGACCCCGGTCCCGGTCGCCCCGGCCCAACCTTCGACCGGTTCGGCCCCGGCCGCGGCGCCCGCTCCGGTGGTGACGCCGCAGTTGCGTTTTCGCTGGTAGATTTTCTTTCTTTATATAGAAGCAATGGAGTGGTTCATGGCCGATACACGGCGTTGGTTCTGGTTGGGTGGCGTTGTTTTTATCTGCGCGTTTGTCTGGTTGCTGCATCCGATCCTCACGCCGTTCCTGGTGGCGTTACTGTTGGCCTACCTGTTCGATCCGCTGGTCGATCGTCTGGAAAAGGCCGGTTTGTCCCGGACCCTGGGCGTGGTCGCGGTGTTCGCACTGTTCACCCTGATCTTCACCACGTTGCTGCTGGTCCTGGTGCCGCTGCTCGCCAGGCAACTGTTCCGCTTGTATGAGCTGGCACCGCAGATGCTCGACTGGCTGCAGCACACCGCCCTGCCATGGGCGCAATCGAAGTTCGGTTTGTCGGAAGGCTTCTGGAAATTCGACAAGCTCAAGGCCGCGATCAGCGAGCACATGGGCCAGACCACCGACATCGTCGGCGTGGTGCTGAGCCAGGCCACGGCATCCGGCCTGGCATTGATTGGCTGGCTGGCGAATCTGGTTTTGATTCCGGTCGTCAGTTTCTATCTGCTGCGGGACTGGGACCTGATGATGGCCAAGATTCGCAGCCTGCTGCCGCGTGATCGTGAAGAGCGCGTGGTGTTGCTGGCTGATGAATGCCATGAAGTGCTCGGAGCGTTTGTCCGTGGCCAGTTGCTGGTGATGGTGGCGCTGGGTGTGATCTACGCCGCCGGCCTGATGCTGGTGGGGCTGGAGTTGGGGCTGTTGATCGGCCTGATTGCCGGTCTGGCGGCCATTGTGCCGTACATGGGGTTTGTCATCGGGATCGGCGCGGCGCTGATCGCGGGCCTGTTTCAGTTTGGTGGCGATCTGTACCCCATGGTCGGGATCGTCGCGGTGTTCATGGTGGGGCAGGCGCTGGAGGGAATGGTGCTGACGCCATTGCTGGTGGGAGACCGGATTGGCCTGCATCCGGTGGCGGTGATCTTCGCGATTCTGGCCGGTGGCGAGCTGTTCGGTTTTACCGGCGTGTTGCTGGCGCTGCCGGTTGCCGCGGTGATCATGGTGCTGGTGCGCCATGTGCATGATTTATATAAGGATTCTGATATGTACAGCGGCGTCGACGAGCCAGAGCTCTAGGTCTGGTCGCAGGTATCCCGGTTCGATGCCGGGCTGCCGTCTGCACCGCCAAAGAAACTGTCATAAAACCGGGGCATCAACGCAAACCTTTGATTTTGCATGTGGTCTGTCGCATTGTGCGGTCGGCTTCACGGGTATAAACTTCGCAAACTTTACACAGAGGCCACTAACGGTTCCTTTGGAACTGTTCAGTCAGCATGAAACCGATTCAGCTGCCCCTAGGTGTGCGTCTGCGTGACGACGCCACCTTTATCAACTACTACCCAGGCGCCAATGCCGCTGCACTCGGCTATGTCGAGCGGCTATGCGAAGCCGACGCCGGCTGGACCGAAAGCCTGATTTACCTCTGGGGCAAGGACGGAGTAGGGCGTACGCATCTTTTGCAGGCGGCCTGCCTGCGCTTCGAGCAGTTGGGCGAACCGGCGGTCTACCTGCCATTGGCCGAGTTGCTGGATCGCGGCATAGAAATCCTCGACAACCTTGAACAGTACGAACTGGTCTGCCTGGATGATCTGCAGGCAGTGGCCGGGAAGGCCGACTGGGAAGAAGCGCTGTTCCATCTGTTCAATCGCCTGCGCGACAGTGGCCGGCGCCTGCTGATTGCCGCATCGACATCCCCACGTGAACTGCCGGTGAAGCTGGCGGACCTCAAGTCCCGCCTGACCCTGGCGTTGATCTTTCAGATGCGTCCGCTGTCCGACGAAGACAAGTTGCGTGCCCTGCAACTGCGCGCGTCGCGTCGGGGGCTGCACCTGACCGACGAAGTCGGACATTTTATCTTGACCCGCGGCACTCGCAGCATGAGCGCGCTATTCGAGTTGCTCGAGCGACTCGATCAGGCCTCCCTCCAGGCACAGCGCAAGCTGACAATTCCCTTCTTGAAAGAGACGCTTGGCTGGTAGAAAAAAGCCGGGAATGCCAATGCTGGCGGGGCTTTCGGCATATTTCAGGCGCCAGAAAATCCGCCTTCCTACAGGGTTGTAGGCTGCGCAGGTGTCTAAATGGGGCTTAAGCGCTTAGATGTTGGCGAGAAACTGAAAAGTCACAAAAAGTTCGATTGAATTTGCAAATGAGGTTGATAGCGGGCATAGTCTCGACTTCTTTACAACTATCAGCCACGGTCGTGCCCATGCTAAAGCGCTTCGCACCCCTCGTGCCTCTCGCACTCGTCACCCTGTTGTTCGGTTGCGCTGCTCACACTCCGGTGTCCCAGCAGGACCAACAGGTTAAAAATAGTGTTACCGCCCAATCTTCCGCTCGTTATCAGGAAGCTCTTTTCCAGGAAGAGACGGCCACCGAAAAAGAACTGGCTGCCTTCGCTGATGGCAAGTCCTACAAGCTGCCGGTTCTGGCCGACAGTATCCTCGAACGTGGCATGTCCCTGATCGGTACCCGTTACCGTTTCGGCGGTACCTCTGAAGCCGGTTTCGATTGCAGTGGTTTCATCGGCTATCTGTTCCGCGAAGAAGCGGGGATGAACCTGCCACGTTCCACTCGCGAAATGATCAACGTGGACGCGCCACTGGTGGCTCGCAGCAAGCTTGAGCCTGGTGACCTGCTGTTCTTCGCGACCAACGGTCGTCGCGGTCGTGTCAGTCACGCAGGGATCTACCTGGGTGACAACCAGTTCATCCACTCCAGCAGCCGCAAAAGCGGTGGCGTGCGGATTGATAGCCTGGGCGACAGCTACTGGAGCAAGACCTTCATCGAAGCCAAGCGTGCACTCGCCATGGCACCGAATGCTGAACCGATCGTCACCGCACGCAAGTAAGCGGACATTTTGTAAGGCGAACTTAAAGTCTTACTTGAAGTTTGCTACATAAGCGCTAGAATCTGATCCATGAATGATGGCAAACCGCCTGCGTGACGCGCAGGCGGTTTTGTTTTCTGCGCCCCCAGCAGAAAAAAGCCGCAGCCAGATCAGGATGTTCTGCTTATGTCGACGTCGGCCCGCCTCACAATCATGCTTTTCGCAGCGCTGCTCAGTGCGTGTGCCAGCCGCACGCCGCCACCTGCGCCTGTGGTTCGCGCTCCCATTATTTTCGGTTCTTCCCAGGCCTTTTCTCCTGAAGCGGAGGATGTGCTGTTCCGCGCGTTGGGATTGGTGGGGACGCCTTATCGCTGGGGCGGCAACACGCCGGATTCCGGCTTTGATTGCAGTGGGCTGATCGGCTATGTGTACCGCGATGTCGCCGGCATTTCCCTGCCGCGCACCACGCGGGAGATGATCTCCATGCAAGCGGCCGATGTGGGCAAGGAAGGCCTGCAGACCGGTGATCTGATCTTCTTTGCCACCAATGGCGGTTCGCAGGTCAGTCATGCGGGCATTTACGTCGGCGAAGGCCGCTTCGTGCATGCACCTGCCACCGGCGGCACAGTCAAGCTCGACAGCTTGTCCAAGGCGTATTGGCAGAAAGCCTACCTGAGCGCCAAGCGTGTCCTGCAACCGGAACACCTGGCGCGCAACCCGTAATTGCCAGAGAGTGCTCTCATGACCGCTCGCACGCTCAATCTCGACGACTCGCTCTATCACTACCTGCTCGACGTATCCCTGCG
This sequence comes from Pseudomonas sp. TE12234, assembly GCF_054061835.1. Classification (NCBI taxonomy): domain Bacteria; kingdom Pseudomonadati; phylum Pseudomonadota; class Gammaproteobacteria; order Pseudomonadales; family Pseudomonadaceae; genus Pseudomonas; species Pseudomonas sp. TE12234. The sequence goes on along the minus strand of NZ_JBSSEP010000007.1, from coordinate 92,890 downwards.
CGAAACGCCGCTGCTCAAGCGCTTGCGCGACGAAACCCAGGCGCTGCCCATGGCGCGCTGGCAAGTGGCGCCGGAGCAGGGTCAGTTTCTTGCATTGCTGGTGAAACTCACCGGTGCCCGACGTCTGCTGGAAATCGGCACCTTCACCGGTTACAGCGCGCTGTGCATGGCCGCGGCATTGCCCGATGACGGCTCATTGATCTGCTGCGACATGCCGGGTGACTACAACGCCACCGCACGCCGTTACTGGCAGGAGGCCGGGCTGGCCGGGCGAATCGATCTGCGTCTGGCACCTGCGCTGCAAACCCTGGACGAACTGGAACGGCAAGGGCAGGACGGGCGGTTCGATCTGGTATTCATCGACGCCGACAAGGCCAATTACCCCACTTATCTCGAGCACGCGCTGCGACTGCTGCGGGTGGGTGGCTTGGCGATATTCGATAACACGCTGTGGAGCGGGCGGGTGCTGGAAGAAAATCCGCAGAGTGCAGATACCCGAGCCATCCAGGCACTCAACCGTGCCTTGAAGGATGACTCGCGGGTGGATCTGTCGTTGTTGCCGCTGGGCGATGGGCTCACGCTTTGCCGCAAACGCTGATCCCTTGTGGCTCCAGGTGGGGGCGGGCTTGACGTGTCATTATTTAGCCGCTGAAACCCGCCAAACCTTGTTCCCCACATCATCTGCCACCAACAAGTCGCCCTGCTGATCGATCACCACGCCCACCGGCCGGCCCATGGCTTTTTCTTCGTTATTGAGGAAGCCCGTGAGTACATCCACCGGCTGCCCGCTGGGTTTACCGGCGCTGAACGGTACGAAGATCACCTTGTAGCCACTGTGTGGCTTGCGGTTCCATGAGCCGTGCTGGCCGACGAAGGCGCCTTCGGTGAACGGCGCCGGCAACCGGCTGCCTTCGGCAAATGTCAGGCCCAGTGACGCCGTGTGCGGGCCGACTGCATAGTCCGGCGCGATCGCCTTGGCTACCAGGTCCGGGTTCTGCGGTTCGACGCGAACGTCGACATGCTGGCCGTAGTAGCTGAACGGCCAGCCATAGAACGCGCCGTCCTTGACTGAGGTGATGTAGTCCGGCACCAGATCACTACCGATTTCATCGCGCTCATTGACCGCTGTCCACAGTGCGCCGCTTTGCGGCTCCCAGGACAGGCCATTGGGGTTGCGCAAGCCCGAGGCAAAGATCCGGTGGTTGCCGGTGGCGCGATCCACTTCCCAGATCGCCGCGCGACCTTCTTCCTTGTCCATGCCGTTTTCGGCGACGTTGCTGTTCGAACCCACCGTGACGTACAGCTTGCTGCCGTCCTTGCTGGCGATGACGTTTTTGGTCCAGTGGTGATTCAGCGTACCGCCGGGCAGGTCGAGCACTTTGACCGGTGGCGACTTGATCGCCGTATCACCGGTTTCATAGTGAAAGCGCAGCAGGCGATCGGTGTCGGCGACGTACAGGTCATTGCCGACCAGCGTCATGCCGAAGGGCGAGTTCAGGTTTTCCAGAAACACCCTGCGGGTTTCCGCGATGCCGTCGTGGTCCCGGTCGCGCAGCAAGGTGATGCGATTCGCGCTCGGCACGCCCGCACCGGCGCGGCCCATGACTTTCTTCATGACCCATCCGCGCAGGCCTGTGCCGTCATCGGGTTTGGGTGGGGCATTGGTTTCGGCGACCAGCACGTCGCCGTTGGGTAGCACATAGAGCCAGCGCGGGTGGTCGAGGTTCTCGGCGAACGCAGCGACTTGAGTGCCGGCAGCCGCGACGGGTCTCTCGCCGTCGGGCCAGCCAATCGCCGGGGCGATGTTGATCGTCGGCAGCAGCGTCTTGTTGGGTTCTGGCAACTTGGGTGACGGGCCGGTGCCGTCGGCGACTTGCAGGCTGGAGGTTTCACCGCAAGCGGCGAGCCCTCCGGCGAGCGCGATAACGAGAACGAGCTGGGGCTTGCGCATACTGATCTTCCCTGTGAATGCAGTGACCTGATCAATAGAGAAGTTTCGTTGCGCGATGGTTCAACCGTTAGCCGCGAGCTTCCTTGAGCAGCACGGCGATACCGGGGTGGTAGTGCCCCCCTTCGTTGCGCAACTTGCGGTAGGCGTAAGGAAAGTACCAGGCGACGGCGCAGGTGTGCTCTTTTTGCAGGTCGTCGACCATGTCCTGCAGTTCTTCCGGGGTGGCGCCTTGCTGGGCTTTGTGCGGTGCCACGAACAGGCAGCCGAGTTTCAGGTCGCTGGCGTAGCTGATGCGTTTGGCGTCACTGGTGATGTCCTGCAGGGCTTGCGTCAGGTTCAGGCTGTTGACCCGTGGCCAGCGTTGCGTGGCCTGCAACCAGGCGCGTGATTCAGGCGTGGCGATAAACAGATCGGCGCGGCCGTTGCGCTCGCCTTCCTCGATGTGTTTGCGCGTGGGCGATTGTTGCAGGGTCACCATTTCGGCCATCCAGGCGGCGGCGGAAAGCAGGCCGAGATTGGCTTTTTCGTCGAGCCAGTAAGGCGTTTCGTTATCGCCGCGCACGGCGTTGTAGCGGTCGATACAGTCAAACCAGCGCTCCAGCAGCGGGCGCAGGAATTCCAGCTTCGGATTGCTGATGATGATGCCTTGCATGGGGCTTACCCTTGTTATTGTGATGTGGGTTGTGGCTCTTTGATATCATTGCCTGCAGTGTGGCACAAGATTGGCGTCAGTTTATTGATCAACGGCAGTTATTCACTCGCTCGGCCGGTCTTCATTTGACGCTCCACCCCCAACCCTCTAACCTTCGCGGCTTGTTTCAGGTGCTCTGTGGCTTGGGTCGACAGAGTGAAACAGGGAAGCCGGTGAGTGGACGCTTCGAGCACGAAGGCCGCGATCCCGGCGCTGCCCCCGCAACGGTAAATGAGTGAAGACTGTGCCTTGAGCCACTGTGCCGAGTATCGACACGGGAAGGCGCACAGTCAGGCCAACGCCGCTCATGAGCCCGGAGACCGGCCTGATCCATCCAAGCGGCGTCACGGTGGGCGATGCCAGGCTTCTTGCCGTCTTTTCTTGTGCCTGCCCGCCGTTATCCTGCCTCAACGGAGAGCTCTCCCATGACTGATACCCCTGATCGTGACGAACGTCATCTGGCGCGCATGCTGCGCAAAAAAGCCGTGATCGATGAGCGCATCGCCAACTCCCCGAACGAATGCGGCCTGCTGCTGGTACTCACCGGCAACGGCAAGGGCAAGAGCAGCTCGGCGTTCGGCATGCTGGCCCGGTCGATGGGCCATGGCATGCAGTGCGGTGTGGTTCAGTTCATCAAGGGGCGCAACAGCACGGGTGAGGAGCTGTTCTTCCGGCGCTTCCCGGAGCAGGTGCGTTTTCATGTGATGGGCGAGGGCTTCACCTGGGAAACCCAGGATCGCCAGCGCGACATCGCCGCCGCCGAAGCGGCCTGGGCGGTTTCGCAACAGTTGCTGCGCGACCCCTCCATCGGCCTGGTGGTGCTGGATGAGTTGAACATAGCCCTCAAGCACGGCTACCTCGATCTCGATCAGGTGCTCGGCGACCTGCAGGCACGCCCGCCGATGCAACATGTGGTGGTTACCGGCCGTGGCGCCAAGCCGGAGATGATCGAGCTGGCTGACACCGTCACCGAAATGGGCATGATCAAGCACGCCTTCCAGGCCGGTATCAAGGCGCAAAAAGGCGTCGAGCTGTGAGTCGTATTGTATGAATAGCCCTCGTCAATGCCCGGCGGTGCTGATTGCCGCGCCGGCCTCCGGTCAGGGCAAGACCACCGTCACCGCTGCGTTGGCCCGTTTGCATCGCAATCAGGGGAGCAAGGTTCGCGTGTTCAAATGTGGCCCGGACTTTCTCGACCCGATGATTCTGGAGCGCGCCAGCGGTGCGCCGGTGTATCAACTGGACATGTGGATGGTGGGCGAGCAGGAGAGTCGTCGGCTGTTGTGGGAGGCCGCGGGTGAAGCGGACCTGATCCTCATCGAAGGTGTCATGGGCCTGTTCGACGGCACGCCGTCCAGTGCCGACCTGGCACGGCACTTCGGTGTGCCGGTGCTGGGGGTGATCGACGGCACCGCCATGGCCCAGACCTTTGGTGCCCTGGCCCTGGGGCTGGCGCGCTATCAACCCGACTTGCCATTTGCCGGTGTCCTGGCCAACCGCGTGGGCACCCTGCGTCACGCGCAATTGCTTGAAGGCAGCCTGACCGAAGGCCTGCGTTGGTACGGCGCCTTGTCCCGTGAAACCGGAATCGAATTGCCGAGTCGTCACCTCGGACTGGTGCAGGCCAGCGAGTTGAACGATCTCGATCTGCGCCTCGATGCGGCGGCCGATGCCCTGGCCAGCAGTTGCGAGGTGGCGCTGCCGCCGGCCGTGCAATTCGCGGCCCCGGATGTCATCGCAGCCGAATCCTTGCTGGCCGGTGTGCGCATTGCCGTGGCCCGTGACGAAGCCTTTGCCTTTACCTATGGCGCAAGCCTGGATTTGCTGCGGGCCATGGGCGCCGAGCTGGCGTTTTTCTCGCCGATCCGTGACACCGGTTTGCCCGAGGCAGACAGCCTCTATCTGCCGGGTGGTTATCCCGAACTGCACCATGTGGCGTTGTCGCAAAACACCTCGATGTTGAACGCGATCCGCGCGCACCACGAAGCGGGCAAGCCGTTGCTCGCCGAATGTGGCGGCATGCTGTATCTGCTCGATTCGCTGACCGATGTCGAGGGTTCGCGTGCAGAACTGGTCGGCTTGCTGGCCGGGGATGCGGTGATGCAAAAGCGTCTGGCGGCGCTGGCGCTACAGGCTGTCGAATTGCCGGAAGGGTCGCTGCGCGGGCACACCTATCATCATTCGCTGACCACCACTGAGCTTGTACCGATTGCCCGAGGCTTGAGCCCCAATGGCGGGCGCGGGGCGGAGGCGGTTTATCGTGAGGGACGGATGACAGCCTCTTATGTGCATTTCTATTTTCCGTCCAATCCGACTGCGATTGCCGCATTGTTTGCACCCGATCTTGAGGACGCCTTCGCCGGCAAGCCGGCTCCTGCAGTTGATCACTTGAACCCTGTAGGCGCTGGCTTGCCAGCGAAGAGGCCATGACCGATAACGCCTTCACCGAAGCCGAACGCGCAGCGGTCTACCGCGCCATCGGCGAACGTCGCGACATGCGTCACTTCAGTGGCGGTACGGTCGAGCCCGAATTGCTGCGGCGGTTGCTCGAAGCCGCGCACCAGGCGCCGAGTGTCGGCTTGATGCAGCCCTGGCGGTTCATCCGCATCAGCGACCGAACCCTGCGCGGCCAGATCCAGGAACTGGTGGAGCAAGAGCGTATTCGCACCGCCGAAGCCCTCGGCGAACGCACCGACGAATTCATGCAGCTCAAGGTCGAAGGCATCAATGATTGCGCCGAGGTGTTGGTGGCGGCGCTGATGGATGATCGTGAGCGGCATATTTTCGGTCGTCGCACCTTGCCGGAAATGGACATGGCGTCGTTGTCCTGCGCGATCCAGAACCTGTGGCTGGCGGCCCGGGCCGAAGGTTTGGGCATGGGCTGGGTTTCGCTGTTCGAACCGCAAGCCCTGGCCGATTTGCTCGGCTTGCCCTCCGGGGCCAAGCCACTGGCCGTTTTGTGCCTGGGACCGGTCAAGGAATTCTACCCGGCGCCGATGCTGGTTCTGGAAGGGTGGGCGCAGGCGCGTCCGCTAAGTGAACTGCTGTATGAAAATTATTGGGGAGTGCGCCAATGAGTGTGGCGTTGTTGAGTGTCGCCGCTGTGGCGCTGGATGCGCTGCTGGGTGAACCCAAGCGCTGGCATCCGCTTGTGGCGTTCGGCCGGTTTGCCGAGCGTATCGAGCAACGTTTCAACGCGGGTGGTCGTGGCTGGCGCAGTCATGGAGTCACCGCGTGGGTGATCGCGGTGTTGCCATTGACCTTGTTGGCCACGGCATTTTCCTGGGCGCCTTATGTGGGCTGGATGGTCGAGATTCTCGCGCTGTATTGCGCCCTCGGCATGCGCAGCCTGGGCGAACACGTCGAGCCCGTGGCCAAGGCCTTGCGCTGCGATGATCTGGATGAGGCGCGTACGCGCGTCAGTTACCTGGTCAGCCGCAAGACCAGCGAACTGGATAAAACCGAAGTGGCCCGTGCGGCCACCGAATCGGTGCTGGAAAACGGCAGTGACGCGGTGTTTGCCGCACTGTTCTGGTTTGCCGTGGCCGGCGCGCCAGGCGTGGTGCTCTACCGTTTGAGCAACACCCTGGACGCCATGTGGGGCTATCGCAACGAGCGCTTCGAGCGTTTCGGCTGGGCGGCAGCCAGGATCGATGATGTGCTCAATTACATTCCTGCGCGTCTGGTGGCGTTGACCTACGCCTTGCTGGGCAAAACCCGACTGGCCCTCAAATGCTGGCGGACCCAGGGTCCGACCTGGGACAGCCCGAACGCCGGTCCGGTAATGGCCGCGGGGGCCGGTGCGCTGGGTGTCGAGTTGGGTGGGGCGGCGATCTATCACGGTGAACTGCATCAACGTCCGCAACTGGGCGAAGGCCTGCCGGCGGATGCCGACTCCATCGATCGTGGCTGGCAATTGGTCCAGCGCGGGGTATGGTTATGGCTGCTGATTCTCTGCCTGGGGGCTGAATTTTATGCTTGAGCACGGTGGACGGTTGCGCAAGGCGGCGCTCGAATACGGCATCGAGGAAGCCGATTGGCTTGACCTGTCCAGCGGCCTTGCGCCCTGGCCGTTTCCCATTCCGGATATCCCCCTGCGAGCATGGGCGCGCCTGCCGGAAACCGATGACGGGCTGGAACAGGCCGCCTGCGACTACTACGGCACTCTGCAGGTGTTGCCGGTGGCCGGTTCGCAAATGGCCATCCAGTTGCTGCCGCGCCTGCGCCGGGCCGGCAAGGTCGGCGTGCTGTCCCCCTGTTACGCCGAGCATGCCGAAGCCTGGCGGCGTAACGGCTACATCGTGCGTGAAGTGCTCGAGCAGGAAGTCGACTTTTTTGTCGACAGCCTCGATGTGCTGGTGGTGGTCAACCCGAACAATCCGACCGGTCTGAGCCTGACACCCAATCGCTTGCTCGACTGGCACTCGCGGCTGGCCCAGCGCGGTGGCTGGCTGGTGGTGGATGAAGCGTTCATGGACAACACACCGCAGCTGAGCCTGGCGCCATTTTCCCATCAGGTCGGCTTGATCGTGCTGCGTTCGTTCGGCAAGTTTTTCGGTCTGGCCGGGGTGCGGCTGGGGTTCGTTCTGGCCGAGCGCAAGTTGCTCAAGTTGCTCGCCGAGCAAGTGGGACCATGGGCTGTCAGCGGTCCGACCCGAGTAGTGGGCGAGGCCTGCCTGCGCGACACCGAAGGGCATGCGCTGCAGCGCAGACGGGCTGAAGAGGCCAGCGAACGTCTGGCGGCGTTACTGGAGCAACACGGTTTCAAACCTCAGGGTGGCTGTGCGTTGTTCCAGTGGCTGATCACCGAGCGCGCTGAAGAACTGCATGAGTTCATGGCCGGTCGGGGCATTTTGCTGCGCTTGTTCGCGCAAAACAGCAGCCTGCGTTTCGGTTTGCCTGGCGATGAGGATGACTGGTCGCGTCTTGCCACGGCGTTCGAAGCTTTTGCCAGGGAATGCCAATGACAACGCTGATGGTGCAGGGCACCACATCCGACGCCGGTAAAAGCACGCTGGTGACGGCGCTGTGCCGCTGGGTCACGCGTCAGGGCGTTAGCGTGGTGCCGTTCAAACCACAGAACATGGCGCTCAACAGTGCCGTGACGGCCGACGGTGGCGAAATCGGTCGCGCGCAGGCGGTGCAAGCGCAGGCCGCCTTCCTCGAGCCGCACACCGACATGAACCCGGTGCTGCTCAAGCCCAACAGCGATACCGGCGCCCAGGTGATTATCCATGGTCGCGCGGTCACCACCATGAATGCCGTCGCTTATCACGATTACAAAGCCATCGCCATGCAAGCGGTGCTGGCGTCCCATGCACGCTTGAGTGAGGCCTATCCGCTGGTGATGGTCGAAGGTGCGGGGTCGCCGGCCGAGATCAATCTGCGTGCTGGCGATATCGCCAACATGGGCTTTGCAGAAGCGGTGGATTGCCCGGTGCTGCTGATCGCCGACATCAATCGTGGCGGTGTGTTCGCGCATCTGGTGGGCACGCTGGAGCTGCTGTCGCCCACTGAACAGGCGCGGGTCAAGGGCTTCATCATCAATCGCTTTCGCGGCGATATCGCCTTGCTGCAACCCGGTCTCGACTGGCTGGAACAGCGCACCGGCAAACCGGTGATCGGTGTGCTGCCCTACGTGCTGGACCTGCACCTGGAGGCCGAGGACGGCATTGACCAGCGTCAGACCGACAAGGTCGATCAGGTACTGAAAGTGGTGGTGCCGGTGCTGCCGCGCATCAGCAACCACACCGATTTCGACCCGCTGCGCTTGCACCCGCAAGTGGACCTGCAATTCATCGGTCCCGGCCAGGCGATTCCGCCAGCTGATCTGATCATCCTTCCCGGCTCGAAAAGTGTGCGCAGCGACCTGGCGTATCTGCGCGCCAACGGTTGGGAACAGGCCATTTCCCGACACTTGCGCTACGGCGGCAAAGTGCTGGGCATCTGCGGCGGCCTGCAAATGCTCGGCGAGCAGGTGCACGACCCGTTGGGCCTGGAAGGCGTTCCGGGGTCCAGTGCCGGGCTGGGGTTGCTGGCGTTTGAAACCCGACTCGAAGAACACAAGCAGTTGCGCAATGTGCGCGGGCGTCTGGCGCTGGAGAATGCGGAAGTCAGCGGCTATGAAATCCATGCCGGCGTCACCACCGGCCCGGCGCTGGAAAACGCTGCCGTACAACTCGACGACGGACGCTGCGACGGCGCGCAAAGTGTCGATGGGCAGATTCTCGGCACCTACCTGCATGGTCTGTTCGAATCCCCGGCGGCCTGCAGCGCACTGTTGCGTTGGGCAGGTTTGCAGGCAGTGCGGGACGTGGATTACCACGGTTTGCGCGAGCGCGATATCGAGCGGCTGGCGGATCTGGTGGATAGGCATCTGGATACCTCGCTGCTGCGTGAGCTCTGTGGGATTTGAAGTGACTGCACAGGCCCCATCGCGGGCAAGCCCGCTCCCACAAGGATCGGGGCTGTCTACCGATTTTCGGTCTGCACACAGAACCTGTAGGAGCGGGCTTGCCCGCGATGAGGCCTGTCGCTACACCGCCAAATAAAAGGTTAAGAATATGCTCCAACTGATCCTCGGCGGCGCCCGCTCCGGCAAGAGTCGTCTGGCCGAAAAACTCGCATTGGACAGTCAGCTGCAAGTGACCTACATCGCCACCAGCCAACCGCTGGACGGTGAAATGAGCGACCGGGTCGCCCATCACCGCGCCCGTCGTCCGGCCGAATGGGCCTTGATCGAAGAGCCGCTGGAGCTTGCCCGTGTCCTGCGGGAAGCCGCCAATGCCGATCGCTGCCTGTTGGTGGATTGCCTGACGCTGTGGCTGACCAATCTGCTGATGCTCGACGATGCGCAACGCCTGGGCGCCGAGCGCGATGCCCTGCTGGAGTGCCTGGCGTCGTTGCCGGGTGAAATCATTTTTGTCAGCAACGAGACCGGAATGGGTGTCGTGCCGCTGGGCGAATTGACTCGCCGCTATGTCGATGAAGCCGGTTGGCTGCATCAAGCTTTGGCCGAGCGTTGTCAGCGAGTCATCCTGACCGTCGCCGGCCTGCCCCTGACTTTGAAAGGAACTGCGTTATGACCCAATCCTGGTGGCTGAACCCGTGCAAACCGATCGACGTCGACGTGGTCGAGCAGGCGCAGGCCCGTCAACAACAACTGACCAAGCCGGCCGGCTCTCTCGGTCAGCTCGAAGCGGTGGCGGTGCAATTGGCGGGATTGCAAGGGCAGATCAAGCCAAGGCTGGATCAGCTGTGGATCGCGATTTTTGCCGGTGACCATGGTGTGGTGGCTGAAGGCGTATCGGCATTTCCCCAGGAGGTTACCGGGCAGATGCTGCATAACTTCGTCACCGGCGGTGCAGCGATCAGCGTGCTGGCGCGGCAGTTGGGGGCTTCCCTCGAAGTGGTGGACCTGGGCACGGTGACGCCGGCATTGAACCTGTCGGGTGTGCGTCATCTGAACATCGGTCCGGGGACGGCGAATTTTGTGCAGGGTCCGGCGATGACCCAGGCTCAAGGTGAGCGAGCTCTCCAGGCCGGTCGCGACAGCGTGCAGCGCGCACTCGCGTCGGGCGCCCAGCTGTTCATCGGTGGTGAGATGGGCATCGGCAACACCACGGCGGCCAGTGCCCTGGCGTGCGCATTGCTGGAATGTCCGGTGGTGCATCTGGCCGGGCCGGGCACCGGGTTGAATGCGGCAGGCGTCAGCCATAAGGCTCAGGTGATCGAGCGCGCATTGGCCCTGCACGGCGCTCAGCGTGGCGATGCGTTGCAGACCCTGTTGAACCTTGGCGGTTTTGAAATCGCGGCCTTGGTGGGCGCTTACCTGGCCTGCGCCCAGGAAGGCATTGCGGTGCTGGTGGACGGTTTCATTTGCAGCGTCGCGGCGCTGGTCGCGGTGCGCTTGAATCCCGAGTGCCGACAGTGGCTGCTGTTCGGCCATCGAGGCGCCGAGCCGGGGCATCGCCATGTCCTGGAAACCTTGAGCGCCGAACCCTTGCTCGACCTCGGCCTGCGTCTGGGTGAGGGCAGTGGCGCTGCGCTGGCCGTGCCATTGCTGCGCCTGGCCTGCGACCTGCACGGGCAGATGGCGACGTTCGCCGAGGCGGCGGTGGCGGATCGTCCGGCATGACGTTGCGTCTGGATTTGCTGCGCCATGGCGAAACCGAACTCGGTGGCGGCTTGCGCGGCAGCCTCGACGATGCGCTGACCGAAAAAGGCTGGCAGCAAATGCGCGAGGCGGTATTGGCGCAAGGGCCCTGGGATCGTCTGGTCAGTTCGCCCCTGCAGCGTTGTGCGCGGTTCGCTGAAGAACTGGCAGGGCGATTGGGCTTGCCGGTCGAATTGCAAGCAGACCTGCAAGAACTGCATTTCGGCGCCTGGGAGGGGAAGAGCGCTGCGGCGCTGATGGAAACCGATGCCGATTCCCTGGGTTTGTTCTGGGCCGATCCCTACGCATTCACACCACCGCAAGGTGAGCCGGTGGCGGCGTTCGCCGCGCGGGTGCTGGCGGCGGTAGCGCGTTTGCATGCCACCTACGCGGGCGAGCGGGTATTGCTCGTCAGCCATGGCGGCGTCATGCGTTTGCTGCTGGCGCAGGCGCGCGGCTTGCCTCGGGAGCAGTTGCTCAACGTCGAAGTCGGTCATGGCGCACTGTTCTCGCTGTCGGTCGAATCCGGCGGATTGCTAAGGGAAGTGCACTGACCATGCTGCCGTTCTGGATCGCCTTGCAGTTTCTCAGCAGCCTGCCGATTCGTCTGCCGGGCATGCCGGCACCGCAGGAGCTGGGGCGGTCGCTGCTGTTTTATCCGCTGGTGGGCTTGTTGTTCGGCGGGATTCTATGGGGGCTCAACTGGCTCATGCTCGGCACACCGCTGCTGCTGCACGCGGCACTCCTGCTGACGGTCTGGGTGCTGCTCAGCGGCGCATTGCACCTGGATGGGCTCGCCGATAGCGCCGATGCGTGGCTGGGTGGCTTCGGCGACCGAGAACGCACGTTGACCATCATGAAAGACCCGCGCAGCGGCCCGATTGCGGTGGTTACCCTGGTATTGGTGCTACTGCTGAAATTCGCCGCGCTGCTGGCCTTGATCGAACAGCAGCAGGCCATGGCGCTGATCATCGTGCCGTTGCTCGGACGCAGCGCGTTGTTGGGGTTGTTCCTGACCACGCCTTATGTTCGAGCCGGTGGTTTGGGCCAGGCGCTGGCTGATCATCTGCCACGCTCGGCGGGCAAGCAGGTGTTGACGGTCAGTGGGTTGGTTTGCGTGCTGATTGCTGGCCTGAGTGGGTTTTTTACGGTGATGCTGGCTGTGGTGCTGTTTGTCTGGCTACGACAGGTGATGCTGCGACGGTTGGGCGGGACGACGGGCGATACAGCCGGGGCGTTGCTGGAATTACTGGAAGTTGCGATGCTGGTCGGGCTGGCCTTGATGTAACGCACTCGCGAGCGGGCTTGCTCTGTGAGTTGCCTGTAACAAAAAAATTGCTTTCATTTAACCACGGGTATATACACGCACCATGCTCGAATCCCAATGCTTATGCATCAACCTGCGTCGCGCCGCCCGTGGCGTCAGCAGGCATTACGACGGCGCTCTCGACGGTTTCGGGATCAACGTTGCGCAGTATTCTTTGCTGTGCAATCTGCAATGCCTGGATCAACCGAGTATTTCCACCCTGGCCGAGGCCATGGGGCTGGACCGCAGCACCCTGGGGCGTAATTTGCGCGTTCTGGAAGGCGAGGGCCTGGTGATGCTGGTCGAGGGCGAAGACATGCGCAATCGCATCGTCCGGCTGACGGATGCCGGGGCCGAGCGTTTGCAAGCGGCCTTGCCGGCCTGGGAAGCGGCGCAACAGCGATTGATCGATCGCCTGGGTGCCGAGAAGCGTGAAACCTTGTTGAAGCTGCTGGACGAACTGGCTTGATGCCGGTTTTTCCGACCTTAAGCGGGTATATACCCGCGATTGGAGAATAAGAATGACATCGATGTGGCGTACCTGTGGTTGGGTGTTATTGGGGAGTGCGCTGATCCTTGCGTTGTCTCTTGGCGTGCGACACGGCTTTGGCCTGTTTCTGGCGCCGATGAGTGCGGAATTTGGTTGGGGGCGGGAAGTCTTTGCCTTCGCCATCGCCCTGCAGAATCTCATCTGGGGGCTGGCGCAACCCTTTACCGGGGCGCTGGCTGACCGTTTCGGCGCGGCGAAAGTGGTGCTGATTGGTGGCGTTCTGTACGCCCTGGGCCTGGTGTGCATGGGCTTGTCGGATTCGGCAGTCACCCTGTCCTTGAGCGCTGGCCTGTTGATCGGTATCGGGCTGTCCGGTACTTCGTTTTCGGTGATCCTCGGCGTGGTCGGGCGCGCGGTACCGCCGGAGAAACGCAGCATGGGCATGGGCATTGCCAGCGCCGCCGGTTCATTCGGCCAGTTCGCCATGTTGCCCGGTACGCTGGGGTTGATCGGCTGGCTCGGCTGGTCCGCGGCGCTGCTGGCCCTGGGCTGTCTGGTGGCTTTGATCGTGCCACTGGTGAGCATGCTCAAGGACAAACCCTTGCCAGTGCTGGGCCATGAGCAGACCTTGTCCGAGGCACTGCGCGAAGCCTGTTCCCATTCGGGTTTCTGGCTGCTGGCGTTCGGTTTTTTTGTCTGCGGTTTTCAGGTGGTCTTCATTGGCGTGCACCTGCCGGCCTACCTGGTGGATCAACACCTTCCGGCGACGGTCGGCACCACGGTGCTGGCGCTGATCGGCTTGTTCAATATCTTCGGCACGTACACCGCAGGCTGGCTCGGCGGGCGCATGTCCAAGCCACGTTTGCTCACGGGACTTTACCTGTTGCGCGCGGTGGTGATCGCGCTGTTCCTGTGGGCGCCGGTGACAACGACTTCCGCCTATCTGTTCGGTATGGCCATGGGTTTCCTGTGGCTGTCGACGGTGCCGTTGACCAATGGCACGGTAGCGACCTTGTTCGGTGTACGAAATCTGTCCATGCTGGGTGGGATAGTTTTCCTGTTTCACCAGCTCGGTTCGTTCCTCGGTGGCTGGTTGGGCGGGGTGGTGTACGACCGGACCGGGAGCTACGACTTGATCTGGCAGGTAGCGATTCTGTTAAGCCTGATGGCCGCCGCCTTGAACTGGCCTGTGCGTGAAACACCGGTGGCGCGCCTGCAACCGCAAATGAGTGCAACATGAACCATCTCTGGCCGCGAATCACTGTTCTTAGTGTCTGTGCCTTGCTGCTTGTCCTGGCATGGTGGGGCTGGCATCAGGGCGGCCTGGCCCTGATGCAATTGGGGATGGGCGCTTGCTAGCGGGATGCGCGGGCGAGTAACTTCGAGGTCTGACGACTTACAAGGAAGCCCTGACATGTTGATGCGCTGGCTGGCAGTACCTGCATTATTGGTCGTGTTTACCGGGTTGGCTCAAGCGGCGCAATGCCCGACGCTGTTGGAAGGTTCGCTGCCGAAACTACGGGCCAAGGAGTCCATCGACCTGTGCCAGCGATTCGCCGGCAAACCCTTGGTGGTGGTCAATACCGCCAGTTTCTGTGGCTTCGCCCCGCAATTCAAAAGCCTTGAAGCGCTCAACCAGCGTTTCAAGGATCAGGGGTTGGAGGTGATCGGTGTGCCGTCCAATGACTTCAAGCAGGAGTCCAAAGATGGCGCGGAAACCGCCAAGGTCTGCTACGTGAACTACGGCGTGACCTTCACCATGACCGAGCCGCAGAAGGTGCGTGGCGACGATGCGACACACCTGTTCCGGGTGCTCGCCGAGCAGTCCAGCGCGCCGAAGTGGAATTTCTACAAATACGTGGTCGATCGCCAGGGCAAGGTGATCGCCAGTTTCTCCAGTCTGACCAAGCCTGATGATCCGGACTTCATCGCGGCGGTGGAGAAGGCGCTGGCTTCACCGCCTCCAGCTTCAACACCCTGATCGATGCCCAATAAAAAGCCCCGCCTCTGTGCAAGAGTGCGGGGCTTTTTTGATTCAGCTGGCGAGGGATTCAGGCTCGCCGTGAATCGTCAGAAGCGGTAGGTAGCGCCGACACCGAAACCGTTCGCACTGTTTTCGTACTTGGCGTTGTAGGACTGACCCAAGGCGTTAGCGCGATTGACAGTGACAGACTCTTCCTTGAGGTAGGAGTAGGCCACATCGATGGTCCAGTCGTCGGTTGGGCTAAAGCCTGCACCGACACTGAAGATAGTCCGGTCGCCGGTAGGAATGCGTGGCGAACGATCAGTGTTGTTGGTAGGCGACTGGTCAAAGGTGAGACCGGTACGCAGTACCCACTGCTTGTTCAACTGGTAGGAAGTACCCACGGCGTAGGCCCAGGTATCATGCCAGTTCTGCTCTTCCGTGATGGTACCCACGATCGATGGCGCGAGGGCACCACCGGTGGCTGCGGTTACGCCTTCGTTGTTGACGGTGATGTCTTTCAGGCGGCTCCAGCGAGTCCAGGTCGCACCGGCATAGAGCTTCCAGGCATCATTCATGTCCTGAGTCACGGAAAGGTCGTAGGACTCAGGTGTTTCGATCTTCAGCGAGGCATCGTAACGGTTGGATCTGAGTAGCTGAGGTGGCACACCAGCGCCGGTAGTCACATCGGTGTGGCCGTCGAGCTTGTAGTTCACTTTCGAGTGATAGGTCAGGCCCACGCGAGTGGTGTCGGTGGCTTGCACCAGGACGCCGGCGTTAAAGCCCAGGGCCGTATCGTCGCCCTTGATCTCCACATTGTTGTCGCCAGTGCGGGGGATAGGGAGGGCAATGTCCGATTCCAGGGTGCCGGAAATGCGGTTGATGGTAGGGCCAAAACCGATCGACACTTTATCGTTGAACGCGTAGCTGACGGTTGGCTGCAGAGTGACAACCTTGACTTCGCTCTTGCTGCCGAAGGCGCGGCCCTGAAAGCCGTTTTCGTAGTTGGTGATCAGCCCGAACGGAGCGTAGACACCAAGGCCAAAAGCCCATTCATCGTTGATTTTGTTTGTGTAGAAACCCATCGGTACTGTGGTGAACGGAACCATATCGCCTTTGTTGGTTCCGCTTGAACGGCCACCGGTATCGCTGATGTCGGTCGAGGCGTCGATCGATGCGATACCGCCAGTGATTTGCTGGCCTTTGAGGCGGGCCATACCGGCAGGGTTACCAAAAACTGTGCTTGCATCATCGGCAGAAGAAGATCGCCCTGCAAAACCAGTCCCCATCCCGCTGATGCTTTGTTCGTTGAGGGCAAAGCCACTTGCGAAGATCTGGGTGGATGCCATGGCAACGGCGAGGCTAATGGTGGTTTTGAGCATTACTTTTTTCATTATTAGAACTCCTGATGATCACCGGGCCGAAAATTACCAACATTTTCGTCCCAGCGCTATAGGCTGTATCGCTTGATTTAGAGCGGTTTTGTAGGACAATCCGACCAAATTCGCAGCTCGATGTGCGAACTTTGGATCCAGCGGGATCAGCAGGCTACCTGATTCAGCGGTGAAACACAGGTTTGCCAGGCGTGAGTGAAGTCTCGCAGGCGTCCCTGGGGCTGGAAGGTCTGACGCCAGATTCGCGCCATTCCCAGCAGGTCGTCCGCTTCGGGCAGGGGGGTGTTTTGTTCTTCGACCAGCAGCCAGGCAATGGCGGTGGCGTAACGCAGGTTAACGGTCAATTCGAGGTGCGGACCGCTGAGGAAAGCATGTTGACTGGCCAGGCCGCGTACCAGGCTGGCGCGTTCGGGGTCGAGTGCGAGGTAGTGGTCCCAGAGCGCCTGATGGCGTGGTTCGGCGATCCGGTAGAGACCATGGCCTCGGCGGTCGTGAAGGGCGGTGCCGAGGGCTGACTGGCTGGCGGCGATGCCCACCAACAGGGATTCGGCAGTTGCGCTGTGGCGTCCAAGATAGAGGAGTGTCGGACGGATCACATAGCGGCACAGTTCGCTGGCAGCGATACCCATAAAACCCTCGAAACACTCAATGGGGCGGCGATACCTGAATGGGCCTTGGCAGCAGTGGATCGACTCAGGCTCGCCGGAAGCGGAACAAGCCGCTTGAGTTGAAGTGTAGTGTCATATTCACGACGTAAAGGTCTGTTTTTAAAATATTTCCGGCGTCGAGTTATAACCGTTATACCGGTTAGTACTTAGTCGGCACGCCTGGATTGTGAAATTCCGGGCAACAAAAAGCCCCGCTTTCTTGGCGGGGCTCCTGGTGTTACAGCCTTGCTGGCGTATCAGGCAACCAGTGCCTGACGGGTACGCTCGATCACGGCCTGCAGCGGTTCAGCGCTGGAGTATTGATCGGGGTACAGGCGTTCGCTGTGACGAGCGATGCCGTGTTCGTTGACCAGCGTGAAGCTGAAACAGCCTTTGCGAGCAGCCATGATCAGGCAGTTCATTGGTGCAAAAGCGTTGGTTAGGGTGCGGATGGCATCCTGGGTATGGATTTGAGTAGACATAGTCATTGGTGTTCCTACAAGCGACACGGATAAGAACCGTGCAAAATTAAAACGTTCCAGTGACGACGACCACCATTGGTCGAACGAAGAACCTGACTGGAACAAAGCAGCCAGTTTGAAGCGCTGATAAAGTTGGCGCGCTTGGGCTGGCAGGTAGGTACTTAGGAGGGCAGGCAACACATCAAGGGCAAAGGTTCTGGGCCCGGGGTGAAGATCCTGATCAATTTGCAGGCTGGTTCGGTCAGAGTAAGTGAGCCTGGCAACACCCTTTGCTTTCGATTCAAAGGCTGTGTTGGCGCAAGATTTACCTGGAAACCATCGAGGTGGTCGATCCCGCTTGTTCGGTGGAGGCTTCGTTTGGGAAGGCTGTCCGGGGGGATTTGTTCGACCAGAATTGACTTTCAGCTTGGTACTAACGCCGCGGATACTAACCGATTGAATTGGAGAAGGGAAGTGTGATAGCAAAAAAGATCGCTGACGCGGCATTCAATTCCATCGCCCCAGGGCGGTTGATCGCAACTGCTACTTTCCCGATACGCCCTGAAATAGCCCTTCATCCGACCAGTGGCGGTGGAGATCCAACCAGTCAGAACCCGCTTTGGTCATGAGTTTGTCACAGTTTATCCCCAAGGGTGTTGCCAAAATGCGCCGAAAAAGCGCATCGATATAACCGTCGAGAAGGTACTTGTGCACATAAGTCGCGCAGTCTGTCACCCCACTGTCATCCAGCCTTCAACCGCAGTGGGTGCCTGTAACCAAAATTTAAGTCAATGAAAAACATCGCTTTTTTTTACTGGTGAAAAAATCGTCAGTTTGACTGCAGGCCCCATTCCACAGGGCTTTGCGAGAGTTCAGGGGCGGTTGTCCACTGAGTTATCCACAGCTTCTGTGGATTGTCCCTAGCGCTTGCTCTAGGACGGGCGTGCAGCGTTTTTTTTGACTTTACCTGTAAGAAAAAAAGAGTAGAGTGGCGCGCCTTCCGAAATGCCCCACAGTGCTTTATGAAGTTTCGTTCACAATTTCTTTCCAGCCCTGCCAAACCTTCCGCTGTTGTCCCGCCCAAGCGCTTTTCGATGCGTGTGGCCGAGTGGCTTCTGGATAGTCCGCACCTGGGCGCAAACCCGAATGTGAAACACATCGCCGGGCGTTTGCTCAAGCAACCGGCCCGTGATGGGGTCGTGGCTGCGCAAAGCCGACTCGGCCAACTGATGTGCCGGGAATGTGGCAACGCCCGGGATCGGCGGATTGGCCATGACCTTCTGCGTCAGGCCGCGCGTGCAGGCGATCTGCGCGCGCAAAAGGAACTGGGCCTGATCGAAGACTGAGCTGTCCAAGACCTGACGCCTTGGTTAACCTTCAAGCTTTATTTCAATGGCAGGAATGGCTATGGCTATGGACGTGACCAGCGCATTGCTCGGTCTGGCGGGTGCTGCACTGCCGCTACTGGTGTTGGCCTGGCAACTGCAACGCCGGGCAAGCAATGCGCAGGCGCAGGTGGCGTTGCTCGAAGAGCGCCTGGCCACGGCGCATCTGGCTCAAGATGGATTGACTGCCCAGCTTGAAGCCTGTCGCGATGAAATCGCCGATTTAAGCCAGGCCAATTCCGCCCGGCAAGCCGACCTTGCCGCCGTGCGCCGCGAAGTCGAACTGCTGCAGATCGAACGGGACGATGCCCGCGACGCCGCCCACGCCTGGAATATCGAGCGTGCCGGCAAGGACGCCGAACTGCGTCGCCTGGACGCCCAGGCCGCCGCTCTCAGCGCGGAGTTGCGCGAACAACAGGAAAGCCATCAGCAGCGCCTTGATGACCTGCAAGGCTCGCGAGACGAACTGCGAGCGCAGTTCGCCGAGCTGGCGGGGAAGATCTTCGATGAGCGTGAGCAGCGTTTTGCCGAAACCAGTCAGCAGCGCCTCGGCCAGTTGCTCGACCCGCTGAAGGAACGCATCCAGTCCTTTGAAAAACGCGTGGAGGAAAGTTACCAGGCTGAAGCCCGGGAACGTTTCTCGCTGGCCAAGGAGCTGGAGCGCCTGCAACAACTCAATCTGCGCCTGAGCGATGAAGCCACCAACCTGACCCGTGCCTTGAAAGGGCAGAAAACCCAGGGTAACTGGGGCGAACTGATTCTTGAGCGAGTGCTTGAGCATGCGGGTCTGGAGAAGGGGCGCGAATATCAGACCCAGGTCAATCTCAAAGGGCCGGATGGCGAGCGGTTTCAACCGGATGTGATCATCTACCTGCCGGGCGACAAGCAGGTGGTGGTCGATTCCAAAGTCAGTCTCACGGCGTATCAGCAGTACGTGGCCGCAGAAGACGAAGCCATCGGCCAGATCGCCATCAAGCAGCACGTGCTGTCCCTGCGCAACCACGTCAAGGGCTTGGCGGGCAAGGATTACAAGCGTCTGGACGGCCTGCACAGCCTGGATTTCGTCTTGTTGTTCGTGCCGATCGAAGCCGCATTTTCCGCCGCGCTGCAGGCTGAGCCCACGCTGTTCCAGGAGGCGTTCGACCGCAACATCGTGATCGTCAGCCCGACCACGTTGCTGGCGACACTGCGTGTCATCGACAGCCTGTGGAAACAGGAGCGCCAAAGTCAGAATGCGCGGGAGATCGCCGAGCGGGCCGGGTGGCTGTACGACAAATTCGTGCTGTTTATCCAGGATCTGGATGAGGTCGGCAATCGCCTGCAGCAGCTGGACAAGGCCTACAGTTCGGCGCGCAACAAGCTGACAGAGGGCCGTGGCAACCTGGTCAGTCGCAGTGAACAACTCAAGTTGCTGGGGGCGAGGGCAAGCAAAAGCCTGCCGGCCGATTTGCTTGAGCGGGCGATGACGGATGTGGACGGGTTGGTCGAGTTGCCGGAGTAGCGAAACCGCTTCGCGGGCAGGCTTGCTCTCACAGGGGAATGCGGCGAATGAGGGAGCGAGTCTGCTCGCGATGGCGGTAGTCGCACCACCGCGGCAGCCAGGCACTACAACGGCAAATACCGACTCAACAACGCCCGCAACGCCGCCGGTTTCACCGGTTTGGCCAGGTAATCCAGTCCGGCTGCATGCACCTGTGCCATGGTCTCGGGGCGTGCGTCGGCGCTGATCACCACGCCCGGCACCGGCTCACCCAAGCGGGTGCGCAGCCAGGCCATCAGCTCCGTGCCGGTTTCGCCGTGGTCGAGATGGAAGTCCACCAACGCCAATTGCGGACGCACTCCTTCATTGAACAATGCCACGCACTCATCGCGATTGCGTGCAGTCCAGACCTGGCAACCCCAGCGAGTCAGCAAGCTGTTCATGCCGATCAGGATGCTGTCCTCGTTGTCGATGCACAGCACCTGCGCACCACTGAGTAATTTGCCATTGAGTTCGGCAGCCTTGGCCGGCTGCGCGGTTTGCGCCCTGGCCAGCGGGACACTGACGCTGAACACGCTGCCGCGCCCCGGCCACGAGCGAACGCGCAAGGAATGCCCGAGTACGCGGCACAAACCGTCGGCAATCGCCAGGCCCAGCCCCAGGCCTTTCTCGGCACGGGTCTGATGGCTGTCGAGGCGTTTGAATTCTTCGAAAATCACCTGCTGCTTGTCTTCAGGAATGCCGGGGCCACGGTCCCAGACCTCCAGGCACAACTCGCCCTTTTGCCGGCGAACCCCCAGCAGCACCGGGCCTTTGGCATAGCGGAATGCGTTGGTCAGGAAGTTTTGCAGGATCCGACGCAACAACTTGATATCGCTGTCGATGCGCAGCGTGCTGCTCCTCACACGAAATTCCAGTCCCTGTTCCCGCGCCAGCGCCTTGAATTCGGCCCCGAGTGTGTCGAACAACTCGTTAAGCGCGAACGGCTTGGGATGGGGATTGATCTTGCCGTTTTCGAGGCGGGAAATATCCAGCAAGTCGCTGATCAGGTCTTCGGCCGAACGCAGCGAGCTGTCCAGGTGCTGGACCAGTTTCTGTGCCTCTCCGGACAGTCCCTCGTCCTGATGGGACAGGGCGGCGGAGAAGAGTCGCGCGGCATTCAAGGGTTGCATCAAGTCATGGCTGACGGCCGCCAGGAAACGGGTTTTCGACTGGTTGGCGGCCTCGGCGGTGCCCTTGGCTTCAGTCAGGGCAATGTTGAGCTGAGACAGCTCGTGGGTACGTTCGGTGACCCGTTGTTCCAGGCCTTCATTGGCTTCGGTCAAAGCCTGTTCGGCTTCGCGGAACGCGGTGATGTCGGTGAAGCTCATGACGAAACCACCGCCCGGCATCGGATTGCCAATCAGCTCGATTACCCGGCCATTGGGAAACAAACGCTCGGAGGTATGTGCACGGCCCTGGCGCATCCAGTGCAGGCGGCGGGCGACGTGCACTTCGGCTTCACCGGGACCGCACAGGCCGCGCTCGGCATTGTGGCGAATGATGTCGGCAATCGGTCGGCCGACGCTGATCAGGCCATCCGGGTAGTCGAACAGTTCCAGGTAGCGCCGGTTCCAGGCCACCAGTTTCAGCGACTGGTCGACCACGCTGATGCCCTGGGTGATGTTCTCGATCGCGCCTTGTAGCAGTGCGCGGTTGAATTGCAGCACCTCCGAGGCTTCGTCGGCGATGCGTACGACGTCCTCCAGTTGCATCTCCCGACCTTCGATGGCGGCTTTTACTACCGCACGCGTTGAAGAGGCGCCGAGCACGCCGGCCAGCAAGCGTTCAGTGTGGGCGATCCATTCGCCGTCGGCATTCTGGTTCGGGTTGAAGCCTTTGCCCTGGCGGTAGGCAAAGCGAATGAAACTCTGGCGCGCACGTTCCTCGCCGACAAAGCGTGCCGCCAATTGCAGCAAGTCGTCGATCTGTACCGCCAGCATCGAGCGTGCGCTGGGGCGGGCACTGATTTCCTGGCCGATGAAGCGACCGGCTTGCCAATGTTCCGAAACCCGCGTGCGAGACAGTACCGAGACCCAGGCGAACAGGGTGAAGTTGCCGGCGAGGGACAGCACCACACCCTGGGTCAGCGGTGTGATCGGCAGGTGCAGCGGGTTACTGTGCAGCCACGCCAGGCCGGGGAAGCTGCTCAGCGACCAGCCCAGGCTAAGGGCGGTAATCGGCAGGATCAGGGTGTAGAACCACAGGAACGTACCGGCGGCGAGGCCGGCGAACACGCCACGGCGATTGGCCTGTTTCCAGTACAGCGCGCCAAGCATGGCCGGAGCCAGTTGGGTCACCGCCGCAAAGGCGATCTGGCCGATGGTCGCCAGGCTTGCGGTCGAGCCCAGCAAGCGATAGCTGACGTAGGCCAGCAGCAAAATGACCACGATACTCACCCGGCGTACCGAGAGCATCCATTGACGGAACACTTCGAAAGGGCGCTCGGCGTTGTTGCGGCGTAGCAACCATGGCAACAGCATGTCATTGGAGACCATGGTCGACAGCGCCACGCTGGCCACGATCACCATGCCGGTCGCCGCCGATGCGCCGCCGATAAACGCCAGCAGGGCCAAGGCGGGATGCGCCTGGGCCAGGGGCAGGCTGATAACGAAGGAGTCCGGCAGCACTGAACTTGGCAACAGCATCTGACCCGCCAGCGCAATGGGCACGACGAACATTGCCGCCAATGCCAGGTAGGCCGGAAAAACCCATTTAGCCAGGCGCAAGTCCTGCGGATCGATGTTTTCCACCACGGTCACATGGAACTGCCGTGGCAGGCAGATGATCGCCATCATCGCCACACCGGTCTGCACCACCATCGATGGCCAGTTGACCGTTTCCTTCCAGTATTCTTCGAGTCGGGGGGCGAGCATGGCCTGGTTAAACAGGTCGTCGAAACCGTCATAGAGGCCGTAGGTCACATATGCACCGACTGCCAGAAAGGCGAACAGCTTCACCAGCGATTCGAACGCAATGGCCAGCACCATGCCGCGGTGGTGCTCCGTGGCATCGAGGTTGCGAGTGCCGAAAACGATGGTGAACAGCGCCAGCACCAGCGACACGATCAATGCGGTGTCCTGCGCACGTACGCCCATGGCGTCGGCGCCGGCACCGATCAGCAGGTTCACCCCGAGCACGATGCCCTTTAGCTGCAGGGCGATGTAGGGCAACACGCCGACCAGGCAGATCAAAGCGACCACCACCGCCAGCGATTGGGATTTGCCGTAGCGGGCGGCGATGAAGTCGGCGATGGAAGTGATGTTCTCCTGCTTGCTGATCATCACCATTTTTTGCAGCACCCACGGTGCCCCGACCAGCAGCAGGATCGGCCCGAGGTAGATCGGCACGAATGACCAAAGCTGTTCCGCAGCCTGGCCCACCGCGCCAAAGAAGGTCCAGCTGGTGCAATAGACCGCGAGCGAAAGGCTGTACACCCAGGCACGCACCCGCGGCGGCAGCGGCGCACTGCGTCGGTCACCGTAAAAGGCGATGGTGAACATGATGGCCATATAGGCCAGGGCGACGGCGGCAATCAGCCCGCTGGACAGCGACATGGGAACTCCCGGCAACCAAAGACACCCGGGCCTCCCGCCCGGACAGACAGTCTCGCACGACCGCCCCGGTTAGTCAGTGTCGACCAAGGTCGTGGCGTGGCGGGGTGTCGCAGCGTGGCGGGCAGCTGGTTTTTTGCGGTTTGTGCCTGCCCCATCGCGAGCTGGCTCGCGATGGTGGCCTTACTGACTCAACGCAATTTCGATCAGCTGATGCAGTTCCTCGACTTGCAACGGTGCCTCGGAGAACAGAATGCGAAACACGATGGGCGCAGCCACCAGGTTGATCAGACGGTCGACGCTGGGGCGGGGCTGATCCGGATAGCGATCCAGAATCGCCTGTAACTGTCCGCCAATGATTGTCGCGCAATAGCTCGGCTTGAGGCTCGATTGCACGTCGCGCAGCATGTGGCGGCCGGGGGCGGAGCTCATTTCGTCGAGGTACTGTTCCGCCCAGGCACACACGTCGCCGCGCAGGCTGCCGGTATTGGCCGACTCGGTTTCCGGTTGCATGCGGGCGAGGGCTACATCCGCCAGCAGCGCCGACAGATCACCCCAGCGTCGATAAATGGTCGAGGGCGTGACGCCCGCGCGAGCGGCGATTTGCGGCACGGTCACGCTGGCCCGATCCTGCTCTTCGAGCAGTTCGCGCACGGCCTTGTGTATGGATTCCTGCACCCGGGCACTGCGGCCGCCGGGACGTAAAGTCGGAGCTGTCATCACACTTTTCCTGTCTCGCGTCGAAGCCTGCCAGCCAGCAATCGCCTCGATCCTGAAAATGCTGTATCGGACCTTAACACAAAGAATTTGCTTTAAGCGCCAGGCGGTAGCACACTCCGCAAAAGCAAAAAATTAGCTTTTGCGGAGTGTGCCCATGTCCAATACCCATTCAAACCGCGCAAGTCTGTGGTTTCTGGCCATCACCTTGCTCAGTTTTCTCGCCGCCTCCACGGCACCCACGCCGTTGTATCACCTGTACCAGGAACAGCTGCGGTTTTCGGCCGCCATTCTGACGCTGATTTTCGCGGTGTACGCCCTCAGCCTGCTGGTCGCGCTACTGACGGTCGGCTCGCTGTCGGATCACCTTGGACGCAAGCCGGTGATTTTCACGGCGGTGCTGCTGAACATTGTCGCGATGCTGCTGTTTATCCAGGCTGACAGCGTCGCCTGGCTGATCAGTGCACGGGTGCTGCAAGGCTTTGCCACCGGCATGGCGACGGCAGTATTGAGCGCTACGCTGCTCGATACCGATCGCCAGCAGGGGGCGCTGATCAACAGCGTCGCACCCTTGATCGGCATGGCGCTGGGTGGGATGGGGTGCGGTTTGCTGGCTGAATTTGCCCCGGCTCCGTTGCACTTGACCTATTGGGTACTGCTCGTGTTGTTCGTGATGCAGGGGGTGTACGTCTGGCGTTTGCCGGAAAGTGTCTCGCGTCAGCCGGGAGCGTGGGCTTCATTGCGACCCACCCTGCATGTGCCGGTTCAGGCGCGTTCGACCTTGTGCCGGGTACTGCCGCTCAATACCGCAACCTGGGCGCTCGGTGGGTTTTACGCGTCTCTGGCGCCTTCGTTGGTACGCACGGCGACGGGGTCAACCTCGAACCTGATTGGTGGCGCGACCGTCGCCGTGCTGACGTTGACCGGTGCCTCGATGATTTTCATCCTGCGCAATCGGCCTGCCGGCAACGCGCTACAGTTGGGGGCCGGTTGCCTGGCGACGGGCGTTGCCCTGATTCTCCTGGGTGCGCATGACGCCAGTCTGCCGCTGTTTTTCCTTGGCACGCTGGTCGCCGGTTGTGGTTTTGGTGCCGGTTTTCTTGGGGCTTTGCGCAGCGTAGTACCGTTGGCCTTGCCCCATGAGCGCGCCGGTTTGATGTCGGCGTACTACGTGCTCAGTTACCTGGCCTTTTGCCTGCCGTCACTGCTGGCCGGTAACCTGGCGCGCACCTTTGGGCTGGTGATGACCACCGATGGTTATGGTGTCGTGCTGATCCTCCTGGCCCTGGGGGCTTGGCTGGCGCACCGTCTTCGTCGCTCTTCCGGGGTTTGCAGCGCTACCGGGCAGTCGTGAAAAAACGCACCCGAGCCGCCAGTTCACTGAGGGCGGCTCGAATTATGGTGATCCAGGCGGAAGGCAATGCCTGATTGCTTATCTGTAAAATAGATAACTCTTAGAGAAATTACCCGTTATATAGATATTCGATCCGGTTCTATGATGGATTCCACCTCACCCGAGGACAGGAGTTCAGACATGACATGCCCCAACACGATCAAGCCCGGTATCAAGCCGTTCAGCCACCTGCAGCACCCCCGCGAAGTCATTCGCCAGTTCACTCCGAACTGGTTTGCCGCCACCATGGGCACCGGAGTGCTGGCGTTGGCGCTGGCACAATTGCCCGTCGTCACTCCCGGTTTGCGCGCTATCGCCGAAGCGCTCTGGCTGTTTAACATCTTTCTGTTCGTGTTGTTCACCGCCCTGTACGCGGCGCGGTGGGTGCTGTTTTTCAATGAGGCCCGGCGGATTTTTGGTCACTCCACGGTTTCGATGTTTTTCGGCACGATCCCCATGGGCCTGGCGACCATCATCAACGGTTTTCTGGTGTTTGGCCTGCCGCGCTTTGGCGAAGGCATGATCCACGTGGCCGAAGTGTTGTGGTGGCTGGATGTGGCGATGTCGCTGGCGTGCGGCGTACTGATTCCCTACATGATGTTCACCCGCCAGGAACACAGCATCGACCAGATGACCGCGGTTTGGCTGTTGCCGGTGGTGGCGGCGGAAGTGGCGGCCGCCAGTGGTGGCCTGCTGGCGCCACACCTGGTCGATGCTCACTCGCAATTGGTGGTGCTGGTGACCAGCTACGTGCTTTGGGCTTTTTCCCTGCCCGTGGCGTTCAGCATTCTGACGATTCTGTTGCTGCGCATGGCGCTGCATAAACTGCCTCACGAAAACATGGCCGCTTCGAGTTGGCTGGCGCTCGGGCCGATTGGTACGGGGGCACTGGGCATGTTGCTGTTGGGTGCCGATGCGCCGGCCATCTTCGCCGCCAATGGGCTGCCGGGTATCGGTGAAATCGCTGCCGGGCTGGGGCTGGTCGCCGGGATCACGCTGTGGGGCTTTGGCCTGTGGTGGATGCTGATGGCCGTGCTGATCACTCTGCGTTATCTGCGCGGCGGCATTCCCTTCAATCTCGGCTGGTGGGGCTTCACCTTTCCGTTGGGCGTCTATTCCCTGGCAACGCTGAAACTGGCCAGCACCTTGCACCTGACGTTTTTCAGTGTATTCGGTTGTGTGCTGGTGAGTTTGCTGGCCGTGATGTGGCTGATCGTCGCCAAACGCACCGTGCAGGGTGCCTGGCGCGGTGAACTGTTTGTCTCGCCGTGCATTGCCGGATTGAAGAAATAACCGGCAAAGATTAGGTAATGTGTGGCCTGGATCGCCGTGCGACATTCCAATAAATGTATCCACGCCACTCACACCTGAATCAGGGACACGGAAGATGAGTCACCCCTCACAGTTCACCTTGCTGCGCACCCGACGTTTCCTGCCTTTTTTCGTGACACAGTCCCTCGGGGCATTCAACGATAACGTCTTCAAGCAGTCGTTGATCCTCGCCATCCTGTACAAGTTGACCATCGACGGTGATCGTTCGATCTGGGTCAACCTGTGTGCGCTGTTGTTCATCCTGCCGTTCTTTCTGTTTTCGGCCCTGGCCGGGCAGTTCGGCGAGAAGTTCGCCAAGGACGCGCTGATCCGCCTGATCAAGCTCGGCGAAATCGTCATCATGGCGATCGGCGCGGTGGGTTTCCTGTTCGATCATTTGTCGCTGATGCTGGTAGCACTATTTGCCATGGGTACGCATTCGGCGCTGTTCGGACCAGTGAAATACTCGATCCTGCCCCAGGCGCTGCATGAAGATGAACTGGTGGGTGGCAACGGTCTGGTGGAAATGGGCACTTTCCTGGCGATCCTGGCCGGGACCATCGGTGCCGGAATCATGATGTCGTCCAGTCACTATGCGCCCATCGTTTCCACGGCCATCGTCGGGATTGCCGTGCTGGGCTACCTGGCCAGCCGCGGCATTCCACGGGCCGCGGCGGCGTCGCCGCAGATGCGCCTGAACTGGAACATTTTCAGTCAGTCCTGGGCCACCTTGAAACTCGGCCTGGGGCAAACTCCGGCGGTGTCGCGCTCGATTGTCGGCAACTCGTGGTTCTGGTTTGTCGGGGCGATCTATCTGACGCAAATCCCGGCCTATGCCAAGGAATGGATGCACGGCGACGAGACCGTGGTGACCTTGATTCTGACGGTGTTCTCGGTGGGTATCGCACTGGGCTCGATGCTGTGTGAGAAATTGTCCGGACGCAAAGTCGAAATCGGCCTGGTGCCATTCGGTTCTTTCGGGTTGACCGTATTCGGCTTGTTGCTGTGGTGGCATTCCGGCGGGATTCCGGACAGCGTCGAAGGCCATGGCTGGGTCGAGACTCTCGGCTTTGGCCACACTTGGCTGGTCTTGATCGACATCCTGGGCCTGGGTGTTTTCGGCGGTTTCTACATCGTCCCGCTGTACGCACTGATCCAGTCGCGCACCGCCGAAAACGAGCGGGCGCGGGTCATTGCCGCCAACAACATTCTCAATGCGCTGTTCATGGTGGTGTCGGCGATTGTCTCGATCATCCTGCTGAGCATGGTCAAACTGTCGATCCCGCAACTGTTCCTGGTGGTGTCGCTGCTGAACATCGGCGTCAATGCCTACATTTTCAAAATCGTCCCCGAATTCACCATGCGTTTCATGATCTGGCTGCTCAGCCATTCGATGTACCGTGTGGAGCATCGCAATCTGGATTTGATACCCGACGAAGGCGCGGCGCTGCTGGTATGCAACCACGTGTCGTTCGTCGATGCCCTGTTGATTGGCGGTGCGGTGCGTCGGCCGATTCGCTTCGTGATGTATTACAAAATCTACAACCTGCCGGTGTTGAATTTTATCTTTCGCACGGCCGGGACGATTCCGATAGCGGGGCGCCAGGAAGACATCCAGATCTACGAAAAGGCCTTCACGCGCATTGCGCAGTATCTGAAGGAGGGTGAGCTGGTATGCATCTTCCCCGAGGGCAAATTGACCGCTGATGGCGAGATCAACGAGTTCAAGGGTGGACTGAAACGGATTCTCGAAGAGACGCCGGTGCCGGTGATTCCATTGGCATTGCAGGGGTTGTGGGGAAGTTTCTTCAGTCGCGATCCGAATAAAGGATTGTTTCGCCGATTGTGGTCGCGGGTGACATTGGTGGCCGGGCCTGCGGTGGCGGTCGAAGTGGCTGAGCCGGCCAGATTGCAGGCGTTGGTCGGGGAGTTGCGCGGGGCCGTTAGATAAAAGTTGTTCGTGCGTGCCTCATCGCGGGCAAGCCCGCTCCCACAAGGATTGGTGATGTGCCTGCTATGTTTGGCACAAAACAAACCCTGTGGGAGCGGGCTTGCCCGCGATGGCGTCAGAGGCTTATGCGCTGACCTTGAGCCCAACCAGTCCGGTGATGATCAACGCCACACTGGCCAGCCTCACCAGCGCCATGGACTCGCCAAACAGAATGATCCCGGCGATCACCGTGCCGACGGCACCGACACCGGTCCAGATCGCATAGGCCGTGCCCAGCGGCAGTTCCTTCATGGCAAGGCCCAACAGGCCAAGACTGACGCCCATGGCTGCAACGGTCAGTGCGGTGGGGAGAGGGCGACTGAAGCCGTCGGTGTATTTCAGGCCGACAGCCCAGCCGACTTCGAACAGGCCGGCGAAAAACAGAATGATCCAGGACATCGAAGACCTCCATCGATTGACGGGGTCGTCCCCAGATTAATGACTCGATTGAGCCGCGAGGTCGTCCTCGCGTTGCGCAATAGAGTGCCCAGCATTAACCCGGGGATCAAGTTTGCGGATTAATCGGCGGCTTGCCGAGCCGCCATTTCCCGATCTTGCTTCTCGCTCATGCGACGGAAATACGTCGAGAGCAACGCCCCGGAAATATTGTGCCAGACGCTGAACAGCGCACTGGGCACCGCCGCCAGGGGCGAGAAATGCGCGCTGGCCAGGGCTGCGCCCAATCCCGAGTTCTGCATGCCGACCTCCAGCGCCAGGGATTTGCGCTGAGCCAAGGGCAGTTTGAACAAACGCCCGGTGAAGTAGCCCAGCAGGTAGCCGAAGCTGTTGTGCAACATGACCACGGCCATGATCAACAGGCCGGACTCGGCAATCTTCGCCTGGCTGGCGGCCACCACCGCCGTGACAATGATCACGATGCTGACCACCGACACCAGTGGCAGTACCTCGACCGCGTGACGAACCCGATTGCCGAGCAGGCGCTGGGCTACGACGCCGAGCACGATCGGCAGCAGCACCACTTGCAGGATCGACCAGAACAGCTCCATGAAGGACACCGGCAACCAGGCCGAGGCCAGCAACCAGATCAGGGCCGGAGTCAGCAGCGGGGCGAGGAGGGTGGTGACGGCGGCAATGGCCACCGACAGCGCCAGATCGCCGCGTGCCAGCCAGGTCATCACGTTCGACGAGGTGCCGCTTGGGCAGCAGCCGACGAGGATCACGCCAACGGCGATTTCGGGCGGTAGATGAAACGCCTGGCAGAGCAACCACGCCACACCGGGCATGATCACGAAATGTGCGACCACGCCCAGGGCCACGCGCCATGGATGGCGAGCCACTTCGGCGAAGTCTTCGAGCTTGAGGGTCAGGCCCATGCCGAACATCACCAGCCCCAGCAGCGGCACGATGGCGCCCTTGAGGCCGATGAACCACGTCGGTTGCAGAAATGCCACGACGGCGAAAATCAGTACCCAGTAAGCGAAGGAGTTGCCGACAAAACGACTTAAAGCAGCCAGTGCGCGCATGACCTGATCCTTTTTATTAAGTAGCAGCACAAGACCCCTGTAGGAGCGAGCCTGCTCGCGATGGAGTGTCAGACAAAAAGGGGGGACTGACACTCCATCGCATGCAAGCTTGCTCCTGCATTAGAGATCACAAGGCTTCAGATCCCCTGCGGAGTCTCTTCTCCGCCCAATGCCTCGACCAGCGCCGGCAGGAAGTCGCCAAAGGTGAGCATCATCAGGGTAAAGCTGGCATCCAGTTGGCCGAGGGCTTCGTCGCCACCGTCCTGTTCCGCCTGGTCTTGCAGCAGATCCTCGAACTTCAGGCGCTTGACCACCATCTTGTCGTCGAGGACGAAGGACAGTTTGTCCTGCCAGGCCAGCGACAACTGAGTGACCACCTTGCCGGTGCTCAAGTGCAGCTGGATTTCTTCGCTGGTCAGGTCCTGACGCTTGCAACGCACGATGCCGCCGTCTTCGTGGGTGTCGCGCAGTTCGCACTCGTCCAGCACAAAGAAATCGTCCGCGGCTTTCTGGGTGGTGACCCACTCGGTCATGGTCGCGGTCGGAGACATTTTTACCGTCAGCGGGCGCACCGGCAGGGTACCGATCACTTCACGCAGGGTGGACAGCAGGTCCTCGGCGCGTTTCGGGCTGGCCGAGTTCACCAGGATCAGGCCTTGCTTCGGCGCGATGGCGGCGAAGGTCGACGAGCGACGGATGAAGGCGCGCGGCAGGAACGCCTGGATGATTTCATCCTTGATCTGATCGCGTTCTTTCTTATAGACCTTGCGCATTTGCTCGGCTTCGATCTCTTCGACCTTTTCCTTGACCGCATCACGCACTACGCTGCCAGGCAGAATTCGTTCTTCCTTGCGGGCGCTGATCAGCAGGAAGTCACCACTGACGTGCACCAGCGGTGCATCTTCGCCCTTGCCGAACGGCGCGACGAAACCGTAGGTGGTCAACTCCTGGCTTGCACATGGACGCGCCAGTTTGGTGGCCAGTGCAGTTTCCAACGCCTCGGCATCAACAGGCAGATCTTGGGTCAGGCGATAGATAAGCAGGTTCTTGAACCACATGGGGTGAGTCTCTCCTTTATACAAAGGGGGGCATTATTGACTTCGCGGTGCCATAGGCCAACCCTTCTCTAAGCCTTTGGAAGGCATGAAAAAATTAATTAAAAAAGTGCTTGCCAGAGGTGGGGTCGCTCCGTAGAATGCGCGCCACACCGAACGTGAAGGGTGATTAGCTCAGCTGGGAGAGCGTCTGCCTTACAAGCAGAATGTCGGCGGTTCGATCCCGTCATCACCCACCATTCGCATTCAGTGTTACGCGCAGCGGTAGTTCAGTCGGTTAGAATACCGGCCTGTCACGCCG
The DNA here is from genome assembly GCF_054061835.1 of Pseudomonas sp. TE12234. Classification (NCBI taxonomy): domain Bacteria; kingdom Pseudomonadati; phylum Pseudomonadota; class Gammaproteobacteria; order Pseudomonadales; family Pseudomonadaceae; genus Pseudomonas; species Pseudomonas sp. TE12234. The sequence continues at coordinate 61,123 of NZ_JBSSEP010000007.1, read as the reverse complement.
GGGGTCGCGGGTTCGAGTCCCGTCCGCTGCGCCATATTCGGTAACCTGGAACACTGAACGCCAGGTCACCACGGAAAAGCCCGCTGAAGCGGGTTTTTTTCTGCCCCAAGTTTGTATGTTGTTCCTGCGGGTTGCATCGTTTCACCGGTTTTTAGATTTTTTTGAAAAAAACTTCAATTAAATCAACACTTTATAAAAACCTGTGGCATAATGTGTCCCGCAACGAAGGTAAAGGGTGATTAGCTCAGCTGGGAGAGCGTCTGCCTTACAAGCAGAATGTCGGCGGTTCGATCCCGTCATCACCCACCACTTTCAACGCTACGCGCAGCGGTAGTTCAGTCGGTTAGAATACCGGCCTGTCACGCCGGGGGTCGCGGGTTCGAGTCCCGTCCGCTGCGCCATATTCGGTAACCTGGAACACTGAACGCCAGGTCACCACAGAAAGCCCGCTCAATGCGGGCTTTTTGCTGTCTGGAATTTGGCTATTCCTGCAGCGAGTCGGTCCTTCCATGGTAAGAGCGAACGTGCTCCGGGCGCCGTTCCGACGATGGTCGTCAAGGATAGCGCTGCAAATCCGCCCCTCCGTGGTGTTCTCGGTTTTTTTCGCGAGCTGGCTCGCTCCTACTGTTCGGCGTTGCGGGAGTGTCGGTAATCGCTGACGGCTTCGTAAACGGCTTTGCGCAACCGGTTGATGCCGCCGATAGGGCGATGAGCCTCGAGTCCAAACCACGGGTTGAACGACAGGTTATCGCATTGCAGGTTCAGCGCAGGCGTATCGAAGTCCTGGGCGGGCACCTTGATTCGTGCCACGGTCTGGAAGGGCGCATCGTTCTCGCTCCACTCTATGCTGGTGTCTTCGATCGGCATGTACTTGTTGGCGTCCTGGCGCTGGATCTGCAAGACGAAACACGCAGGTACCCGATCGGTCGACAGCTGCTGATTCAGCGCATTGCGCAGGAAGTTCGGCAATTTCCGGTTTTGCGCCGGCAAGTTGTAGGGCGGGCAGCTTTGCGGGTCGGGCATCACACGAAACTTGGCGTTGGCTTCACCGAATTTGTACGGAGAAACTGAAAAGTAGCTGGTCTGGGTCGGACTGGGCGGCGCGGGTGACAAGGTCGCCAATGCAATGAACAGGTGACGAACCTGCCAGGTGCGCGGATCCCAGCCTGGAAAAAAGGCCATGATTTTTTTGCCATCTGCCTGCGCGGCAACGTTCTGACGATACTCGGCGACATTACTGACGAAAAAGTTCGGGTGGCTGAACATCACGAAGTCTTGTTCGCTTCGCTGCGTTTGATCGCTCAGCAGTTGTTTGCCCGGCACGTCGAGTAGCTTGATCGCCATGCCCCGGGCATCGCGGATGCTGTCGAACTGTGGATAGGCATTGCCGTTGGACAGGCGCATCGTCGCTTGCCAGGTTTTGCCAGGCTCGTTGAACACGCCCTGACGCAAGTCGCTCGCCAGGTCTGGCAGCACCTGGACTTCAGCCTGTACGCATCCGTGGGCCTTGGCATGGGCGTCGCGCAGATAGCGGGTGCTTTCACGGTGTTGGTCGACGATGCGCACGGCCGTCTGAATGATGTCCTGAGTCATCGCTGCTTCACCGTCCGGAATCTGCTCTTGCGCCGATACCGGACCGCCGTGTTGCCAGGCGAACCACGCCGAGGCCAAGGCCCAGGCAAGCAACCCAAGGCCCAATAGCCAGAGCAGAGTCTTGCCGAGAAAAGCGGCCAGGCGCAGCCAGAGGGTCATGAGCATGGGAAATTCCTTTTGCAAATGGCGAGGGTCATGGCAATTGCGACTCCAGCGGGCCGCCCAACACCTTCAGATACTCCAGCAGCGCCCAGCGCTCCTGTGGTTGCAGCAGACGTCCGATCACGCCGTTGCCCAGTTTGCCGGCACGGAACTCGTGACCGCTGTTGTGGTTGCCGGTGATGCGCGTGTCGAACAGAAAGGCATTGGTAAAGGCTTCGGTGCGATAGCCCAGGTGCTTCGGGTCGTACTCGAACGTGCCTTTGTAGAAGGTGGTTGAGCGTTCATCCTGAGGCGAGAGCAATTGATAAAGGCTTGGCACCGAGCCGTTGTGCAGGAACGGCGGTGTCGCCCACACGCCCGCCAACGGACGGGCCTTGTAGGCGCGTAACTCGCGCACACCGATCGGCAAGCCGAACCCGTCCATTTCAGGCCGTTCGGCGGGTGTGATGCCCGCCTCGCGATAGGCCCGGTTCGCCACAAACGCCGTGACATAGGCCAGCCCTTTGGCCACCGACATCTGGCTCAGATCAAGGGGGTGCGTGGGTTTGGGTTCGACATCCAGTTGACCGAGCTCCGCCGGATTCCATTGCAGTGCCGTCAAGTCGTAGCGGTGATCGGCGATATTGTTGGCCGCGCCGGGGTCGGTGCCGATGTATTCCACGGGGAGCATTTTCAGGTGTTGGACGTATCGTCCTTCGCCTTGGGTCGTCCGCGGTACGTGACAGCCTGCGCAGTTTTCGCTGAACAGTGCGCGACCCTTTGCCGCCAAGGATTTGTCGATGGGCCCCAGCAGTTCTTCGGGCCAGGCAGGCGGAGCGAGCCGTTGCAGGGTTGCTTCGATCAGATGGAGATCGCGCACCCGGACGCTGGAGGGGTAACGATCGTCGCCCTTGAAGGGCTGGCCATCGCGGTCGAAGAAATTCAGCGTGGCGCCGACACCCAGGGCTTCACCGATATTGCGCGCCATGGGCTGCTGCGCCGAGCCGTTCCACTGCACCCAGTCGAAGGTCCACATGTCCCACAACTGCGGGTAGTCCACCGGGGCATTGGCCACGCGATAATTGTCGGGAGAAATGGCATCGCCGAAGCTGGCGTTGGCGATACGACCGAAGGCATCGGTACGCCCGGGCCCTTCCTCAGTCGGGTAGAGCCCGCGATGGGTATCGTTCCAGGCCACTTTCAGAAAGGTATCGAGCGAAGCCTTGAATTCGTTGCGCAGTTGCTGGCGCCGGGAGTCGTAATCCCCGGCCAGTACCTGGCGTGCGAAACGTTCGAATTTCCAGGGGTTGTAATAAGTTGCGGCCAGGCTCGCTACCAAGGCTTGTCCGAAACTGCCACCTCGCAGTGTAGGAACGCTGGAGGGCAACACATGCTGTGCCGAACCGCCATCGATGCGCACGGCTTGACCGTTGAAACGCAGTTCTCCGGTATGGCAGGCGGCACAGGTAATATCCAGAAACGTATCCGCACTCCCGGGATTTTGGTGCCGGGCAAAGCCCACCGGAAGATTTCCAGGGTTGTTCGGGGTGGGTTTCTGGCTGGGGTCGATCAGAAAGCCGAAGCGTGCGAGGTATTCAGGGGAAGAGAATCGTTGTTGCGAAAAGGGCAATTCAAGGGCCGTGAACCAGTCGTAGTGCAGGCCCTTGACCTGCGTACCCTGAGGCGTGAAGTAGTATGTCTGGCGGTCGGCATCGTCCCATTGGTCGAGATAATGCACCTGTTGTGCGGGTGACCAGAGCGGTAGCTTGGGGTTGGCAACGTAGTACAGAACCACGGCCAGAGCCACTCCCAGCAGGATTGCGATCGCCATGAGCAAGCGGAATAAGAGGCGCAAGATGAACATCCCTGTCGATTAATATTTCGTTATGCCTTAGCCTCAGATCAGCGGCAAGTGGCCATTACGCCAGAGATTGTGGGATACGGGATCTGTCTCGGTATGAGTCGGATGACAGATGTTTCATCATCTACACTGCGAAAAGCGTTTAAACACCTGAACTTATCCGAAATTTCCGGCTCTCATGCCGGTAGCCATTGGTCGTGGCCGCCTGATAAGCTCGCGGCTTTACTCGATTGCCCTTTAGGCGCATGAACAAGGAAATAGCATGAAACAGCATCGGTTGGCGGCGGCGGTGGCCCTGGTTAGCCTGGTACTTGCGGGTTGCGACTCGCAGACCAGCGTAGAGCTGAAAACCCCGGCGCAAAAAGCTTCCTACGGAATTGGCCTGAACATGGGCAAAAGTCTGGCTCAGGAAGGCATGGATGACCTGGACTCCAAAGCCGTAGCCCAGGGCATCGAAGATGCCGTCGGCAAGAAAGAACAGAAACTCAAAGATGAAGAGCTGGTTGAAGCCTTCGCCGCGCTGCAAAAGCGTGCCGAAGAGCGTATGGCCAAGATGAGCGAAGAGTCGGCAGCCGCTGGCAAGAAATTCCTCGAAGAAAACGCCAAGAAAGCTGGCGTAGTGACCACCGCTTCGGGCTTGCAGTACGAAGTGATCAAGAAAGCCGATGGCGCTCAGCCAAAGCCGACTGATGTAGTGACCGTCCACTACACCGGCAAGCTGACCAATGGCACCGTTTTCGACAGCTCCGTCGAGCGCGGCAGTCCGATTGATCTGCCGGTTAGCGGTGTGATTCCGGGTTGGGTCGAAGGCCTGCAACTGATGCACGTAGGCGAGAAGTACAAGTTGTACATTCCTAGCGAGCTGGCTTACGGCGCGCAAAGCCCAAGCCCGGCGATCCCGGCCAATTCGGTGCTGGTGTTCGACCTGGAACTGCTGGCGATCAAGGATCCGGCAAAAGAAGACGCTGCCAAGTAATCAGCGTCTGCTCTTAGAACAACGCCTCGCTTTTGCGGGGCGTTGTTGCATCTGGTGTCTGGTGCGGGTAAACAAAGCGAACAGATGCTGCAGGCTGGAGTCATAGCCATTGTAGGTGTGGTGCTAACCGCGCCAGAGCGCCAAGTCAATGAAATCTTGGGTTTTTTTAGATGGGCAAAAAACGCCCGATCTGAGTTCGGCCCTTGTGCAGCGGGGCTTTCAGCCTTGAAAAGTCGCTCTGTTCACAAGGTTATCCACAATTTGTGTGGATAACATTTACATGGGAGGAATGATGAAAGCGCCCTGGAATTTTGCTCGTTTCCTGCCTCTGGCTGGACGACTGCTCGCTCGCGGACGTTTGCCAACGCTGTTGTTTGCAGTGGCCAGCAAAGGTGCCAGCCAAGGCAATCGCCTGGGCAAGTTCAAGGATGATCTGCGCCTGTTGCAGGCACTTTGCCTGGCCTACTGGCGCGGTGAGTATCGGGCCATCAGCCCCAAGGCGCTGGTCTCGGTCGTGGCGGGCCTGATGTATTTCCTCAGTCCGGTGGATGCGATTCCGGATTTCATTCCGGTATTCGGCATGCTGGACGACATTGCGGTCCTGGCCTGGTTGATGAAAGTCTTCGATGACGAACTCAACGCGTTTCGCGTCTGGCGCCAACGCCAGATGCCAGAGAAGCTCGCAGTGGTCGAGCGCCTGCCCGATACCCTTGAGCAACTCCAGCTTCAGGGACCGAAAAAACCCTGATCTGTTCCCATCTTGCCCGCAGATAGATGCCCCCCGCGACCTTAGCCGCTGTTAGGATTACACTTCTAGGGAAAAGTGCCGACTCGCTAAGTGTTTTTGTCCTACGGGGTAGTCATGGATATTCAGATAATTACACGCGAAGGCGAGCCCGAATATGCGGTTCTGCCATGGGCTCAGTATCAGGCTCTACTGAAAGCAGCAGGCATCAACGAAGCACCGTCGCGTCCGGCCGCAGCGCCGCTTGCGACACCCCAGGACCCGATTCTTCCAGGTCTTGATCAACTACGCAGTTTGCGCGAAGGGAAGGGCATCGCCATCGAGGCGCTGGCCCGCACGGTAGGCATCAGCCCGTCTTATCTGGCCATGATCGAAAGTGGTGAACGTCTGCCCGACGCTGCCATTCGCCGAAGCCTGGCCTGGGAATTGACGGTGCCAGGGTGGAGGGATGAATCGTGAGCGTACGCATCAGTCGTCAACATTGGGACGGGTTGCTGGGCGAGCTGGATCAGGCTCGCCGTCAGCGTCATCTACTGACTTATCGGGCACTGCTGGAGCGTTTACAGCTTCCCACGCCCGCCATGCAAACCTTGACTGCCGCGCTTGAGCATCTGGCGGCGCTGGACGCCAAGGCAGAACAGCCGCTGCGCAGTTCGCTGGTGATCAGCCAGGGCGCCAGCCGTCTGCCTCGCACCGGCTTCTTTGAATGTGTCGAGCGCCTCGGGCGATTCTCCGGACCATCCGATGGCGTCGCCGCCGCATCCTGGCACGCCTCGGAAGTGGTGCGCGTGTTTGAGTACGAGTACCCCGAGTCGGCGGAGGCTTGAGTGTTTTTTCGACTCAAGGCGCAGGTCAGTTACTGGCTGGCACGCAGGCTTTTTCACTGGCAATGGTTCGTGCGACAGCCGCGTGGCTGGAGCTGGCTTGAAGGCCAGTTCGCCCGTATGGCTAACTTGGGCGATGTCGACGCTCAGAGCTTCTATGGCCACATCCTGACCTTTCGCGGTGTCGGTCTGGGCGCTCGCGAAGAGGGCCTTCGCCTGCTGCGCCTGGCGGCATTGGCCGGCGATGGCAAAGCGGCCTATCAGGTCGGGGTGATCAGCCTCGCCGGGACGCCGAGCAAGGCGCCGGATCCGACTGAAGCGGCACGCTTCTGGAGCATTGCAGCGAAGGCCGGGCATCCGTTGGCCGAGCTCAAGCTAAAAGAGCTGGCGGCTCGAGATGATGGGCTATAGCCCAGAATGGTGTTGTTCCGGCGGGTGCCATCGCGAGCAGGCTCGCTCCCACAATGGATCTGTTGAAGACGCACAATTCGTGTGACTCAGCATTCCCCTGTGGGACGCGATGGCCTCAGGCCATTCATCGATGCCCGGCCAGCAGCACATCCTCTTTCTCCGGCGCCGCCAGACTATCGATCACATGCACGCTGTATCCCTGCACATTCTTCGCATGGTGTTTGGCCTGGGACGCCATCTCGGCCAATTGACTGGCGTCGAGTTGATCGCAGGCCTGTGGATGCAAATGCACCACGCCGATGGACAGGGACAGCAAGGGAAACTCCTGGCGCACGCCCTGGCGATTGGGCGCGATGAAACAGCCGGCTTCGAGGTGTTCGCTGCGGTAGAAGCGTCGGCACTGGCTCTGGAAGTCATCCAGTAACTGGTTCAAACGTTTGCGCCAGTCTTCCGGGCCGAGCACCAGCAGGAAATCATCGCCGCCGATATGGCCGACGAAGTCGCGGGATGGGTCGACGCGGTCGTTCAGACATTGCGCCAGGCAGAGCAGGACTTCATCACCACGGCCGTAGCCATAGATGTCGTTGAAGGGTTTGAAGCTGTCGATGTCGACGTAGCAGATCACCGATTCCCGTTGCTGTTGCAGCAGCCGCGTCAGGCATTGCTGGATCGGCACGTTGCCTGGCAGCAGGGTCAGGGGATTGGCGTAGCGCGCTTGCTGGATCTTCAGTTCGGTAATCAGCTTGAGCACATCGATGACCCGGCCCAGGCCCAGATAACTGCCGTTGAGGGTGATGATGAAGTCTTCTTCGATACGTTGGCGGGCGCGACTGGTGATCAGGCGACTGACCTGCTGCAGCGACTGACTCATTTCGACGGCCAGGAAGTCATCGTTCATCAAGCGGCTGATGGGTTTGCGGGCGAACAGGTCGGTGGCAAACGGCTTGAGCAGGGCATCGGAAAGCGAATGCCGGTGGACGATGCCACACGGCTGGCCGTGCTCATCCAGCACCGCCAGCGAATTCAGATTGGCCTGGCGGCGGAAGGCTTCCAGTACCGTGGCAGTCGGCGTGTCACGCGCTACCGCCGGTTGCTCGTTGAGCAGGGCGCTGAGGTCGCTGCCTTCATCATTGAGCACCACAACGGCATTGTCCTGACGCGGCATCAGGGAGCGGGCATCCCGGGGCGGATGTTCTTGCGGTCGGCAGAGCAAATAGCCCTGAATCAGATCGACCCCCATTTCCGTCAGCACCGCGAGTTCTTCCGGCAATTCGATGCCTTCGGCGATCACCTGTGCCCGCGAGGCCTTGGCAATCTGCAGGATCGAGCCGACGAATTCGCGCTTGAGGGCATCCTGGTGTATGCCATCGATAAAGTGCCGGTCGATCTTCACATAGTCCGGTCGCAACTCGGACCACAGACGCAAACTCGAATAACCCGCACCCAAGTCATCCAGGGCAATGGAAAAACCCATCGCCCGATAGTGATGCAGGGCGGTTTGCAACAGCTGGAAGTCGTCGGTCGGAGTTTGCTCGGTAAGTTCGATCACCACCTGGCTCGGCGGGATGCCGAAATCCTCCAGCAGTTGCAGGGTGCGGCCGGGTTGGTGCGCGGCTTCGAGCAGGGATTCCGGGGACACGTTGAGGAACAGCTTGCCGGGCAGTTGGTGTTCGTTGAAGCGTCGACAGGCGCTTTCACGGCAAGCGATTTCGAGTTCGCTCAAGCGCCCGGCCTGGCGGGCGACGGCAAACAACGCAATAGGGGAGTGCAGCGGGCTGTTGGAGGGGCCGCGACTGAGGGCTTCATAGCCGAGAATCCGTCGTTCAGAAAGACAAATGATCGGTTGGAACAGGCTGTGCAAACCGCTTTGAGTCAGGATTGAACTCAACGCACTCAGCTGTTCTGTCGTGGTCATGGCGATCTCTGGCGATAAAAAAAGGACCGGGCGTGCTCTTGGTAAGAGAGCACGCCCAGTCCTCTATTTCACGACAGAATGATGACTGTTTGATGACGCTCCGGGGAGCGTCAGCATTAAATTGCCATCATCTTAGTGCTTGGCTACCGCGGTGTTGAGCTTGAGGTAGTCCAGCAGAATGCGCCCGGTCTCGCTCAGGTAGGCGTCGTCTTCTGGCTTGGTCTTGTCCGGCTCGGCCGCAATGGCGTCTTCGTCTTCTTTCTTCAGCTCTTTGAGTGGCTCTTCGCCCTTGGCCTTGCGACGAATGTTCTCCATGGCCAGTTGCTTGGCTTCGATATCGGCGTGTTGCGCACGACGGTCGGCTTCATTGAGGCTGACGGTTTTTTCTGCCATCAGTTTCTGCGCCAGGGCCAGCTTGTCGCGAATGAACACGAACTCCGCGTCCTTGGCCGTACGCACGTCATGCTCGGATTTGAGCTGGCTGATATACGGTTTGAACGGGTCGACCGCAGGCTTGATGGCCGCCTTGATGGTGTCCCACGGCATGGCTTCCGGCAGGGCGCTCTCGCCGATTTCCTTGGTGTCGATGATCGACGGGTAATCGATGTCCGGCAGTACACCCTGATGCTGGGTGCTCTGGCCGGAAACCCGGTAGAACTTGGCCAGGGTCAGCTTCAGTTCGCCATGGTTCAGCGGCTGGATGGTCTGCACGGTGCCTTTACCGAAGGTCTGGCCGCCGATGATCAACGCGCGGTGGTAGTCCTGCATGGCGCCGGCAAAAATCTCCGAGGCCGAGGCGGACAGGCGGTTGACCAGCAACGCCATCGGGCCCTTGTAGAACGCACCCGGATTTTCATCTTCCAGTACATCGACTCGTCCGTCGGCGTTGCGCACCAGCACGGTCGGACCTTTGTCGATGAACAGGCTGGTCAGCTCAGTGGCTTCCTGAAGGGAGCCGCCGCCGTTGTTGCGCAGGTCGATGACCACGCCGTCGACCTTGTCTTTCTGCAACTCGGTCAGCAGTTTCTTGACGTCGCGGGTGGTGCTCTTGTAATCCGGATCGCCGGCACGGAATGCCTTGAAGTCCAGGTAGAACGCCGGGATCTCGATGACACCGAGCTTGTAGTCCTTGCCATCCTGCTTCAGGTTGAGGACCGATTTTTTCACCGCCTGATCTTCAAGCTTCACCGCTTCGCGAGTGATCGGCACGATCTTGCTGGTCTGGTCGTTCGGCGCATTGCTGGCCGGAATCACTTCCAGGCGCACCACGGTGCCTTTCGGGCCGCGGATCAGCTTGACCACTTCGTCCAGGCGCCAGCCGACCACGTCGACCATCTCTTTATTGCCCTGGGCAACGCCGATGATCTTGTCGGCCGGTGCAACCTGCTTGGTCTTGTCCGCCGGACCTGCCGGCACCAGGCGCACGACTTTCACTTGATCGTTATCGCTCTGCAACACGGCGCCGATGCCCTCCAGGGACAGGCTCATGTTGATGTCGAAGTTTTCCGCGTTATCCGGCGACAGATAGTTGGTGTGCGGGTCGTAGGACATGGCGAAGGTGTTGATGTACGCCTGGAAGATGTCTTCCGCACGGGTCTGGTCCAGGCGCGCCAATTGGTTCTTGTAGCGCTTGGTCAGGGTTTCCTGGATTTGTTTGGAGTCCTTGCCGGCGATCTTCTGCCGCAACACTTCGTCCTTGACGCGCTTGCGCCACAGGTCGTCGAGTTCAGCGGTGGATTTGAGCCAAGGGGCGTCCTTGCGATCGACCAGCAAGGTTTCCTTGGTGGTGAAGTCCATCTTGTCGACGCCCTTGCCCAACTCTGCAAGGGCGAAGTCCAGACGCGATTTGACGCGGTCCAGATAGCGCTTGTAGATGGTAAACCCGGCGTTCAGGTCGCCGCTTTTGAGGAAGTCGTCGAACTGGGTCTTCCACTTGTCGAATTCGGCGATGTCGCTGGCCATGAAGTAGCTGCGCGACGGATCCAGCAGCTTGAGGTAGCTGTCGTAGATGATCACCGAGCGCGCGTCATCGAGCGGCGGCTTGCTGTAATGATGACGCTTGAGCAACTCCACGACGTTCAGACTGGCGATGACTTCGTCACGGTCAGGTTGAAGGTTGTCCCAGCTGTTGGCTGCGAAAGAACTGCTCGACATCGGCAACAGGCCGATACCGATGAATAGGGCGAGGGCGGTGCTGGGGAACAAACGCTTCATGTTGATTCGACGCGGGGACAATTGATAACGCATATTAGGCCGTCTTTGAAGTCGCCGGTTCCACAAGGGCCGGTCGCATGATGCAAAAAGCCCGGCGCTACAGCTTCGGGCTCAGTCCAGACTCACTATGGAGGCACTGTGAAAGCATTGCAAGGCGTTGACGGTCAAGTGGAGTGGGTTGAAGAGCCAAGTCCGGCATGTGATGTCGGCCAAGTTCGGATCCGAGTGGCGGCAGCAGGTCTCAATCGTGCCGATTTGTTGCAGAAAGCAGGTTTGTATCCGCCGCCGCCGGGGGCCAGCCAGGTGCTCGGTCTAGAGTGTTCGGGGGTGATCAGCGAGGTCGGGCCGGGCTCGTCCTGGCAATTGGGGGATCGGGTCTGCGCCTTGCTGGCCGGGGGCGGGATGGCCGAAGAGGTGGTTGTCGACGGACGGCATGTGTTGCCGGTTCCCGACGGAATGTCATTGGTCGAAGCCGCCGCGTTGCCGGAAGTGTATGCGACCGTTTGGTTGAACTTGTTTCAACTTGCAGCGCTCAAGCCAGGTGAAAAAGTTCTGCTGCACGCCGGCGCCAGTGGAATTGGTTCAGCTGCCATTCAGTTGTGCAAGGCGTTTGGTAACCCGTGCTGGGTCAGCGTGGGGTCTGCCGAGCGTCTGGCGTATTGCGAAGCGCTCGGAGCCCAGGGTGGCGTGGTGCGCACCACCGACCTGGAGAGCTTGAGCGACCTGGGACCGTTCAATGTCATCCTCGACCCGGTGGGCGGTAATTATTCGGCGTTGAACCTCAAGCTGCTGGCGCAGGACGGACGCTGGGTGCTGATTGGCCTGATGGGTGGCCGCGAGGCGAAGCTGGACCTGGCTCAAGTACTGGCCAAGCGCGTGCAGTTGCTGGGGTCGACCCTGCGCAGCCGCGACGAGCAGTTCAAGGCCGATCTTTTCAGTGATCTGAGCCAGCATGTGTGGCCGCTGTTTGCCGAAGGGCGGTTGAGCCCGCAATTGGCCAGGACCTTTGCGATCAAGGACGCCGAAGCGGCGTTCGCGGAGCTGGCGAGCAACAAGGTAGCGGGGAAGGTGGTATTGGTGATCGACGAAAGCTTGAGCTGAATCCCGAGGGAGCGTGGCTTGCCCGCGATGAACGATGACGCGGTTTGACAGCTAAACCGCGTCGCCTGAATCGCGAGCAAGCTCCCACAGGGGATCGTTGTTATTTCCAGAGGTGGATCGGCCAGCCTGCTTTCTCGGCGTGCCCAAGGAGCACCGGATCCGGATTGACCACATGCGGGAAATCCACCTTCAACAGCAACGGCAAATCGTTGCGTGAGTCGGAGTAGAAACTCGCCCCTTCCAGGTTTTCCTCTTCCGCATCCAGCCACTCCAGCAGCCGGGTGATCTTGCCTTCGCGGTAGGTCAGAGTGCCCACGGTTTGGCCGGTGTAGACACCGTGAGCCACTTCCAGCTCGATGCCGAGAATCTCGTCGATGCCCAGGCGTTCGGCAATCGGTCGCACCAGGTGCGTGCCCGAGGCGGAGATCACCAGAATGCGATCGCCGAGCTTGCGGTGCTCGGCAATGGCGCGGGTGGCGCCGCTGAAGATGATCGGTTCGATGATCTCCTCCACCCATGGACTGACCAAGTGCTCGATCTCTTCCGGCGTGCGCCCGATCAACGGTTCGAGACTGAAGGCCATGTAGTCTTCCATGGCCAGGTGGCCCCGGCCGTAGGCGTCCATCAATTCCCTGTCGCGGCGCAGGAAGGATTCGCCGTCGACCCAGTTGAGACGGGCCATTTGCTCGCTCCACAGCGAGGCGCAATCGCCGTGGATCAGGGTTTCGTCCAGATCAAAAATTGCCAGGGCCATCAGTGCAGTTCTCTCTTCAACATCAACAAGGGCATCAGGCTACCTCACACAGCGCCGTCGGATCGATGGAAAGCGCGAGGCGCTGACCATCGGGGTGCAGATCGGACGTCGAGCGGTTGAGCACATCCACCACCAACTCCACGCCGCGTGCTTCGATGCGGTAACGGATCACGTTGCCCAACAGACTGTGGCTGCGCACCTGCGCGTCCAGCTCGCCGTCGAGACTCAGCTCGATGGCCTCCGGGCGAATGGCGATGCGATGGCTGATCGGCCGCTGCAGCAGCTTCGAGGCGGCGTCGGCGTCCAGCAGATTGTAGTTGCCGATGAAACCGGCGGCGAACACATCCACTGGCGCCGTGTACAGGGTCTCGGCGTCACCGCTTTGTACGATTTTTCCCTGATTCATCAGGAAAATGCGGTCAGACATGGTCAGCGCTTCTTCCTGATCGTGGGTGACGAAGATCGTGGTCAGGCCCAGTTCGCGCTGGATCTGACGGATCTGTTCGCGCAAGTGTTTACGAATTCGCGCGTCAAGCGCCGACAGCGGTTCATCCAGCAGCAACAGGCGTGGTCGCGTGACGAGCGAGCGGGCGAGGGCCACGCGCTGGCATTGGCCGCCAGACAGTTGATGCGGGTAGCGCGAGGCAAAGTCGTTCAACTCGACCAGTTTCAGCACTTCGGCAACGCGCTTGTGGCTGTCGTCGGCGTTGACCTTTTGCATGCGCAGACCGAAGGCGACGTTCTGCTCCACGGTCATGTTGGGGAACAAGGCGTAGCTCTGGAACACCATGCCGATTCCGCGTTTTTGCGGGCTCAAAGGGACGATATCAACACCATCGAGCAGGATCTTGCCACCATCTACCGAGGTCAGGCCGGCGATGCAGCGCAGCAGCGTCGACTTGCCGCAACCGGACGGGCCGAGCAGGGTGACGAACTCGCCTTTCTGGATTTCGCAGTTGATGTCGCTGAACACCGTGGTGCCCGCGTAATTCTTTTGAAGATGTTGGACGCTGACATAGCTCATTCGCTTTTGTCCTTGTTCAAGATATTGGCCGCCCAGGTCAGAACCAGCACAAAGAAGAAGTAGGAGATCACCAGCGCACTGGTGAAGTGGCCGCTGCTGTTTCGCATGTTGTTGAGGTAGACCTGCAGGGTTTCGTAACGGGTGCCGACGAGGATGTTGGCGAACACGAACTCACCGAACAGGAACGAGAACGACAGCAGCAACGCCACCATCAAGCCCTTGCGCAGGTTCGGCAGCACCACCAGGAACGCCGCTTGAAAGGTGCTGGCGCCGAGCAGTTGCGCGGCGTCCATCAGGTCGCGCAGGTTGATCGCTTGCAGGTTGTTGGTGATCGCCCGATACATGAACGGTAACGCGACGGTGAAGTAGCAACCGATCAGAATCCAGGGCGTGCCGACCATCGCAAACGGTCCGGAACCGTAGAGCTGCAACAAACCCACCGAGGACACCACGGGCGGTACGGCGAACGGCAGCAGGATCAGGATGTTCATCAGCGCGTCGAGTTTCGGGAAGTGGTAATGCACCACGAACAGCAGCGGCAGAATCAGCACCACCGAGAGAATCAGCGCGCCGATGCAGACCAGCAGCGATTGGCCGAAGGCACTGAGAAACCGTGGATCGCTCCACAGCTGCGCATACCATTTGATACTGAAACCGCTGGGCAGAATCGTGGCCGACCAACTGCTGGAAATCGAATAGATAAACGTACCGAGCAACGGTAACAACAGGATCGCAAACAGCAGGTACACCACCACCCGATGGTAAATGCCCACGGGGCCCAATTCAGCGCGAGACATGGTAGCTCCTCTTCAACAGCAGCTGATGCACGATGGTCACCAGGGTCATCAAGGCCACCAGCACCACGGCCAGGGCACTGGCCAGGTTCGGATCGAGGGAGATGTCCCCCGAGACCATCGCCGCGATACGGATCGGCAGCACGTTGAAGTTGCCGGTGGTCAGGGCGTACACCGTGGCGTAGGCGCCGAGGGCGTTGGCCAGCAGAATCACGAAGGTGCCGAGCAGTGCCGGTGTCAGTACCGGCAAACCGATGTGGCGCCAGAACTGCCAGCCGTTCGCCCCGAGCAGTTCCGCGGACTCGCGCCAGTCTTCGCGCAGGGCGTCGAAAGCGGGGTAGAGCAGCAGTACGCCGAGGGGAATCTGGAAGTAGGTGTAGAGAATGATCAGCCCGGTTTTCGAGTACAGGTTGAAATCCTGAATGATCCCCGCCTGCTTGAGCATGATGGTGAAGCTGCCGTTGAAGCCCAGCAGGATGATGAACGCAAAGGCCAGGGGCACGCCGGCAAAGTTGCTGGTCATGTTGGCGAACGCGTTGACGAAGTTGCGCAGTTTCGAGTCGACCCGCCGCAGCGAATACGCGCCGAGCACGGCGATGATGATCCCGAATACGCTGGACCAGAAACTGATCTCGAGGCTGTACTGGATCGCCTGCAGGTAGAACTTCGAGTTGAAGATTTTGCTGAAGTTGGCCAGGCCCCAGCCGAACTCTTCCGAATCCAGGCTGTTGATCATCACCCATGCCAGCGGGGCGATTTCGAACACGATAAAGAACAGTGCGAAGGGCACCAGGCACAAGGCTGCCAGCCATTTGCCGCGAGTCATGGCATTCACTTGAGCAACTCCCGGCACACGGGTTTGTCATGGGGCACGCCCAGCAGCTCGCAGACCGTGCCGCAAATGTCCGTCTGTTTCGGTGCCGCGTCGGCATTGAAACTGAAGGCATCGCCGAGCACGAACAGCGGTACTTCGCGTTCTTCTGGCAACAGGCCGTTATGGGAACGGTCGTTGTTCATGCCGTGATCCGCCGTCACCAGTACCTGGTAACCGGCGTCGAGCCAGCCTTGCAGGTAGTCGGCGATGATGATGTCGGCCGAACGGGCGCTGTTGCGGTACTGCGGGGTGTCGAGACCGTGCTTGTGCCCGGCATCGTCGATGTTCATGGGGTGGATCAACAGAAAATTCGGCGCATGGCGCAAGCGCAGGTTTTCCGCGTCGGCGAACAGGTGCGAGTCGGGGTAGTGATCGTTCCAGTAGAAGTGGCCGTACTGGATAGGCAGATCCGGGTCGTCGGTATGGCGATCCCGGGCAGGCACGAACGGTGAACGGTTGTACAGCTCGCTGACCCAGTGATAGGCCGCCGCGGCGGTCTTCAGGCCGGCATCCCTGGCGTAGTGGTAGATGCTGCGCTGGCTGGACAGGCGCGAGACGTTGTTGTGCACGATGCCGCTGTCGATCGGCGTGACACCGGTCAGGATGCATTCGTAGAGCGGTCGGGACAGGGCCGGCAGCTCGCACTCCAGTTTGTAGAGCGCTGCGCGTCCTGCGCCGACATAAGCCTGCAGGTGCCCCATGGCGTGCCGGGCAACCTCGTAGCTGAGGCCGTCGAGCACGACAAGGATGACGTTGTGCTTCATAGGGGCAATGACTCCGTGAAACGGGAATTCGGAACTCACTCGGTCCACTGTGGGAGCGAGCCTGATCGCGAAGGCGCCCTGCCAGTCAACAAGTGTGCTGAATGCAAGTGCGCTATCGCGAGCAGGCTCGCTCCCATAGGGATTTCCATTGGCCCGTCAATTGGCGGGGTACAGCATCACTTCATTTCGACAATGACTTCTTCGTTCCACTTCTGCGGCAGTGCCTTGGAAGTCTTCTCCCACGCATCCGCGTCCTTGATCGGCGTGACGTTCTTGTACTGCTCGTTAGGCAGCAGCTTGGCCTTCACGTCATCCGGCAGTTTCACGTGTTCGGCGCGGATCGGACGGGCGTTGCCGCGCGCCAGGTTGGTTTGGCCGGCATCGCTGAAGATGTACTCGCGGGTCAGCTTGGCGGCGTTCGGGTTCTTGGCGTATTTGTTGATGATGGTGGTGTAGCCGGAAATCACCGAGCCATCGGACGGGATCAGCACCACGTAGTCATCCGGATTGGCCATCTTGGCTTTGTAGCTAAGGCCGTTGAAATCCCAGACCACGCCGACTTCGATTTCGCCTTTTTCCATGGTGGCGATGGTCGGGTTAGCCATCGACAGGCGGCCCTGTTTGGCGATATCGGCAAACATCAGCAAGGCAGGTTGCAGGTTTTTCTCGTCACCACCATTGGCCAGTGCGGCTGCCAGTACGCCGTTGGCGGCCTGGGCGGCGGTGCTCACGTCACCGATGGAAACCTTGTATTTGCCGTCCTTGAGGTCGGACCACTTGGTCGGTACATCGGAACCGTGCAGCAACTTCTTGTTGACGATAAAGGCGATGGAACCGGTGTAGGCCAGTGCCCAGTTGCCGTCCTTGTCCTTGGCCCAGTCAGGCACTTGGTCCCAGGTCGAAGGTTTGTACGGTTGCACCACGCCTTGCTTGACCGCGATCGGGCCGAAGGCGGCACCGACGTCGCCGATGTCGGCGCTGGCATTGTCTTTTTCGGCGGCGAACTTGGCGATTTCCTGCGCCGAGCTCATGTCGGTGTCGATGTGCTTGAGGCCATAAGTCTTGGCCAGGTCGTCCCAGGTGCCTTTCCAGTTAGCCCAGTCATCGGGCATGCCGACGCTATTGACTGCGCCTTCCGCTTTCGCAGCGGCTTCCAGGGTTTTCAAATCATCAGCCGCCATGGCGGCGGTGCACATGGCAATGGTCGAGCCTAACAGTGATGCCAGGAAAAGCTGTTTCATTCCGAAGCTCCTATGGGCGTTTTCAACGCTGCGATTGCGGTTGTGTTGGTCTAGGTCAGCAATACCTGAGCCAATTTAAGGGGACTCGATGACACTTTGATGTCGTTCGTCGCCCGACAAGACTTTTATGTGGCCGATATTGGAGGGTGCCCGGTAAGCGTAGACCATGGGCAAAGACCCGCTAGACAGGGCACTTGGCCGGTGAATTGCAGGTTTTCAATCGACCCTTGGATAACGTTCGGAATGACCGTTCGGTAGGTTGTCATCTCTCAGTCATCTGCACTGCCTACGCTTGCAGAACGTTGATCGAGCCGATTTGTCGTGCGGTTCCGCCCCGAAACAGTGCTGGTCTAGTCCAGATAGGTAACATTGATGCGCGATGAGGCAGTAAAAGCGGTGACAGCCATTGGCCAGGTGCTTCAGGAGCAGCTCGACCATGGGCTGTTGGCTCCCGGCAGCAAGTTGCCGGCCGAGCGCAAGCTCAGTGAGCTGTTTGGCACCACGCGGATCACTGTGCGTGAGGCCTTGTTGCAACTGGAAGCCCAGGGGCAGATTTATCGTGAAGAGCGACGTGGCTGGTTCGTCTCGCCACCGCGCCTGGCCTATAACCTGATGCAGCGCAGCCACTTTCACGCGATGGTCAGCGCCCAGGGGCGGGTGCCATCTACCGAGGTGATTTCGGCGCGATTGCAACCGGCGTCAGCGGCGGTCTGTGCCTGGTTGCAACTGCCGGCATTGTCGAGCGTGATTCAGATTTGTCGCTCGCGGCGTATCGATGGGCGGTTGGTACTGTACGTGGAGCACTACCTCAACCCGCAGTATTTTCCGGGGATTCTGGCGTTCGATTTGAATCAGTCGATCACTGAGTTGTACGCGCGACACTACGATTTGCACTACGGCCGGGTGCGCTTCGAGATTGTGCCCACCGCGTTGTCGGCCGATGCGGCGGCGGCTTTGCGCGTTTCGGTGGGCAGCCCGGGCTTGAGTATCGCGCGGGTCAATTACGATCAGCATGAACGCCTGATCGACTGCGATCTGGAGTTCTGGCGACATGATGCGATTCATGTCGGTGTGGATGTGGTCTGAGACGTTGGGGGCTATTCCTTCTGCGGGCCGCCGCCAGCCGTGATGACTTGCACGCTCATTCGCGGTGTCGCCAGGTCCATGCCCGCTTCATCCAGATGGCGTTTGAGTGACAGGTTGAAGGCACGCGAAACCTCCCACTGCTTGATCGGCGCGGTCTTGAACCGGGCGCGCAGAATCGCGTTGCCGGACTCGAAACTTTCCACGCCCTGAATTTCCAGTGGCGACCAGATGTTGCGCCGTTGCAGCGGATCGGTGCGCATTTTCTGCCCGACGTCGCGCATCAGTTTGATCGCGTTGTCGATGTCCATGCTGGCAGGCACCGCGACCCGGAAGATCGCGTAGCCGAATTCCCGGGAATAGTTCTTGATGCTTTTGATTTCGCTGAACGGAATGGTGTGGACGATGCCATCGATATCCCGCAGGCGCACGGTTCGAATGGTCAGGCCTTCGACGGTACCCAGGTGACCGCCGACGTCAACGTAGTCATCGATGGCCAGGGAGTCTTCGATGATGATGAACAGCCCGGTGATCAGGTCGGCCACCAGCGACTGGGCGCCGAAACCGATCGCCAGGCCGATCACACCGGCACCGGCCAGCAGCGGCGTGACGTTCATGCCCATGTTCGCCAGGGCGACGATCAGCGCAATGATGAAAATCGCCACGAACAACACGTTGCGGATCAGCGGCATCATCGTCTGTGCACGGGCATTGGCCGGGCCTTTGCGCGAGCGGGTGAGGGCGTGATGCACGGCGGTATCGCTGAGAATCCAGATCAGCCAGGCAAAGATCAGGGTGCCGCCGAGGCTGAACAGTTTGACGCTGACCTCATGCCCGTCGCCTTCGGTGAAGCGGATCAGCGACATGCCCCAGACCCGCAGACCCAGTTCGATGAACGCCAGCCACACCAGCAGGTGGGCGAGGGTATAGCAGAAGCTTTTCAAGCGTTCCGAGTACAGTGCGTGACGCTTGCCCCCGCGCTGCGGCTTGAGGGCATGGCGGCGCACCAGCCCGTTGATGACCATGCACAACACCAGCAGCACGGTACAGATCAGCGATTGTCGCAGCGCGGTGCTGGTGTCGCCGGCCGAGACGAAGGTGGCGAACAGGGAAATCCCCACCAGCACCAGCGCCGGCACGTACCAGAAGGTGCCAAGGATATCGATGGTATCGCTGAGGGCACGGCGGGTCAGGCGCCGGGACAGTGGCTGATTGCGGATCAAGTGGGCAATCGGCCGGCGGAAACGCAGGATGAACAACCCGGTGGACAGCGCCGCCAATACGTTGGCCACGGTCGCGGCGGTATGCGCCAGGTGTACGCCAAGGCCGTCGATCAGGCGTGGGTCGTTCAACGCCTCGCCAAACGCGGCGAAGCTGCCAATCAGCCATAACGGCCGAAAGGCCTGATGCCGGAGGATGTACAAGGCGCGGTGGCGGTGGGGACCGTCGAGCAAGGAAAAGGCGATCACACAGATCGCCGAAAAACAGGTGCCGACCACCAGCGCATACGCCAGCACCATGGCCAGGCTCTTGCCCAACGACGAAGGCAGCGCGTAGCTCATGTACACCGTGATGACCAGGGCTATCAGCCACGGCCCCAGTTTGCGCAGGGCGAAACGCAACATGTCCAGGGCCCTGGGGTGTTGCGGCAGTTCTTCGGTCAGGCCGAAGCGCATGCGCACCCGATGGCTGACCCAGATCAGCGCCGCCGCCAACAGGCTCCAGACCATCAGGATCATGGCGAAGGCGAAGACCATCGGCAGCCACTCACTGGCCGGCAGCACCAGTGCAGTCAGTTCGTCCTTGGCCAGGTCGAACTCGTCGGACCAGCGAGTGATCGGGCTGTCGACGCCGGAAAACTGTTTTTCGAAACTGGCCAGGGTCCCGCCAATCAGCCCCAGCACGCCTTCTTCCGCGGTGGGTTGTGCCTTTTTCGTGGCATCGCGCAGCTTCTTCAGGTCTGCCAGCAACTGGGTGCGCTGTTGATCGTTCTCCAGTGACTTGATCACTTCGTCCAGGGATTGCCCCAAGGGCACTTGCGCCTCGGGCTGGGTCTTCCCCGAGCTGTTGAGCAGGCCCGGCAAACCGACCGCCTGGGCAGGCGCCATCGGCAGCAGCGTCATGAGGCAGACAAGGAACAGGCACGGTAGGGCGAACAGGCGAGCGAACACTAGGCGGTCAACCTCGGGATGAGCGGGTCGATCGAGTGTACGAGCCCGTGAAAATCAATGCGAGTCGGGGTGAGGATTTATTCGTTGAGTTTGGCGAGGATCTTGAACACCACGGTGGCGAGGATGGTGAGCATGCCGATCCACATGGCGAACACGCCGAGATTCTTGTCGCGAAAATTGAAACCGATGGCCAGCAGGATCATTCCGACCAGAATCGGGACCAGCATGGCGTGGAACGAGGAGAGCGAGATCATGGCGACTGCCTTGTCGAAAGGGATGGTTAAAGTTTAGGCGGCTTTTGATGGGGTGCAGTGAGGTGTATCAGAAATGCATCACTGCAATCATGAACTTTGCGTTGAATTGGCTGATGTCATTGCGGGCAAGCCCGCTTCCACAGGTTAATGCGAATCCCTGTGGAAGCGGGCTTGCCCGCGATGTTTTTCAAGGGTTACGGCAGCTCGCGGCTGGCGTAGAACGCGCTCAGTACCTTGACCAGGTGCGCCAGGTCATGGCTGCCGCACAGCTCACGGATCGAGTGCATGGCGAAGGTCGGCAGGCCGATGTCCACGGTGCGTACGCCCAGATGACTGGCGGTGATCGGACCGATGGTCGAGCCGCAGCCCATGTCGCTGCGCACCACAAAGCTTTGCACCGGCACTTCTTCAGCCATGCACAGGTGGCGGAAGAACCCGGCGGTTTCGCTGTTGGTGGCGTAACGCTGGTTGCTGTTGACCTTGATCACCGGGCCGGCATTGAGTTTCGGGCCGTGGTTGGCGTCGTGTTTGTCGGCGTAGTTGGGGTGTACGCCGTGGGCGTTGTCGGCCGAAACCAGCAGGGATTTCTGAATGGTCCGTACGAATTCATCACCTTCGGGCAACAGGCGGCGCAGCGTCTGCTCCAGCATCGGGCCATCCGCGCCGCAGGCCGAACAGGAACCGACTTCTTCGTGATCGTTGCAGACCAATACGCAGGTTTCTTCGGTGTCGGCATTTAGCAGCGCTTGCAGGCCGGCGTAGCACGACAGCAGGTTGTCCAGGCGCGCGCCGGCAATGAAGTCGCCGTGCAGGCCGATCACGGCAGCGCTTTGGGTGTCGTAGAAGCTCAACTCGTAATCGAGCACGACGTCGGCGTTCAGCCCGTGTTCGCGGGCGAGTTGGTCGGTGAGCACGGCGCGGAAATCCACGCGTTCGTCGCCGGCAAATTGCGCGAGCACAGGTGGCAGCTCGGTCTGGGCATTGATCGCCCAGCCCATGTTGGCTTCGCGATTGAGATGAATGGCCAGGTTCGGGATGATCGCAATCGGTGCCTTGAAGTCGATCAACTGGCTTTCGACCTTGCCGTCGCGGCGGAACGTCACGCGGCCAGCCAGGGACAGGTCGCGGTCGAACCAGGGGGCCAGCAGTGCGCCGCCATAGACTTCGACACCCAGCTGCCAGAAACCCTGGCGCTGCAGTTCCGGCTGCGGCTTGACCCGCAGGCACGGGCTGTCCGTGTGGGCGCCAACCAGGCGAATACCGCCATGCAGCGGCGAATGACGGCCCATTTTGACCGCGACGATCGAGGAGTCGTTACGGGTGACGTAGTAGCGGCCATTGGCCTCGGTGTTCCATGGCTCGCGCTCGTCGAGGCGCTGATAGCCCGCCGCTTCCAGGCGCTGAACCAGGCTGGCGGTGGCATGAAAGGGGGTGGGGGAGGCCTTGAGGAAGTCGATCAGGCCTTGGTTCAACTCTTCGCGCATGTGTTAACTCCAGACAGCAATGGCGCCAGTTTAACGTATTGGCCTGGTAAATGGCGCCGCACTGATGGTTGAGGCGGGCGCAGATATTGAATCTGGAGGAGAACCCTGTGGGAGCTTGCTCGCGATGATGGAGTGTCAGCCAGCATCCCGCTGGATGTGCCGGCCTCATCGCGAGCAAGCTCGCCCACAGGTTTTGCGCCCGTGGATTAGAACGGTGCCGGGCACTCGAAGCGCAGGCGTTCGCCCGTTTGGGGATGGGTGAAACTGAGCATGCTGGCATGCAGGCACAGTCGCGGCCAGGCGGCGAGTGCCTGTTCGTGGGCGTAGAGCCCGTCGCCCAGCAGCGGATGTCCGATGGACAGCATGTGCACGCGCAGTTGATGCGAGCGACCGGTGATCGGCGTCAGTTCGACGCGGCACCAGTCACCGCAACGTTCCAGCAAGCGCCAGAACGTCAGGGCATGTTTGCCGAATTCATGGTCGACCACATGGCGTGGCTTGGTCGGCGGGTCGTAGCGCAGCGGCAAGTCAATGCTGCCGCTGTCGAGTTCCGGCTGACCCCAGCACAGTGCGGTGTAGGCTTTTTCGGTCTCGCGGTCGTGAAACTGCCGAGACAATTCGCGATGCGTGTCCGGGTCGCGGGCCAACAGAATGATGCCGGACGTTTCCCAATCCAGTCGGTGGACGATTCGCGCTTCCGGGTAGCCATTTTCTTGCAGGCGGGTGATCAGGCAGTCCTTGTTGTCGTCGGCCCGGCCGGGGACGGAAAGCAACAGGGTCGGCTTGTTCACCACCAGCACGGCGGCGTCCTGATGAATGATATGGATATTGGACAACGGCATTAAACAGCCTCGTTACAAACGCCAACGGCGGTTCGATCATTCATACGCCCCTCTCTGTAGGAGCTGGCTTGCTGGCGATGCAGGCAACGCGGTCTGACTGTCACAACGCGTTGATGCTATCGCTGGCAAGCCAGCTCCCACAGGGAAGGCGTTTCGAATGATCGAGCCGCCGTGGCTCCTGCCGGATCGACTCAGCGATCGGGCAGGGTGATGTTGAGTTCCAGAATCGAGCAGCTGCCCTGGCTTTCCAGTGCGACGTGCACGTCATCGGACCCGATATTGACGTACTTGCGGATCACCTCGACCAGTTCCTTCTGCAAGGCCGGCAGGTAGTCCGGGGTGCTGCGTTGGCCGCGTTCGTGCGCCACGATGATCTGTAGACGCTCTTTCGCTACCGACGCGGTGCTTTGCTTTTTGTTGGCACGAAAGAAGTCAAAAAGGTTCATTGCTTAGTTGCCTCCAAACAGGCGCTCGAAGAATCCCTTCTTCTTTTCATCGAGGAAACGATGTTCCACGGTCTTGCCCAACAGGCGGTCAACGGTATCGCTGTAGGCCTGGCCGGCATCGCTCTGGTCGTCGAGAATGACCGGAATACCCTGGTTGGATGCCTTGAGCACCGCCTGGGATTCCGGGATCACACCGAGCAGGGTCACCGAGAGGATTTCCTTGACGTCTTCTACGCCGAGCATTTCGCCTTTGCTGACACGCTCCGGGTGGTAACGGGTAATCAGCAGGTGCTCCTTGATCGGATCCTGGCCCTGTTCGGCACGACGGGACTTGCTGGCCAGCAGGCCGAGCATGCGGTCGGAGTCACGAACCGAGGACACTTCCGGGTTGGTCACGACAATCGCTTCGTCAGCGAAGTACATGGCCAGGTGGGCGCCCTTTTCGATGCCGGCCGGGGAGTCGCAGACCACGAACTCAAAGTCTTCCTTGAGTTGCATCAGGACTTTTTCCACGCCTTCAACGGTCAGCGCGTCTTTGTCGCGGGTCTGGCTGGCGGCCAGCACGTAGAGGTTTTCCAGGCGCTTGTCTTTGATCAGGGCCTGTTGCAGGTTGGCTTCGCCGTTGACGACGTTGACGAAGTCATACACCACGCGGCGCTCGCAACCCATGATCAAGTCGAGGTTACGCAAGCCGACGTCGAAGTCGACGATAACTGTTTTGTGACCGCGCAAAGCGAGGCCGGTACCGATAGCGGCGCTGGTGGTGGTCTTACCCACACCACCCTTGCCGGATGTAACCACGAGAATCTTGGCCAAGGTGTTTCACCCCTAAGGAAAAAGGACTTTTAGCCCCTGAAAAACATCTCTTGAAAACTACTGCAGTCGGACAGCCTTGGCTGGAACCCGGTCCCTGGCGGCGTTTACCCCCGGTAAACACTGCTTTCGACCTTTTTCCTACTTCGTTTGAGCCGTTTTCGCTACGTTTTAGAGATGCTTGGAAAATGCGGCAGTATCCGTTAAAGCCGAATGATGTTCAACACATCGCCCGACAGGCTCACCTGTACGCCCGAACCCCATAGAGGATCGCGACGCAGGTCTTCGGAAACCTTGTAATGACCGGCGATGGAAACCAGTTCAGCGCTCATTTGCTGACAGAAAATCCTGGCTTTCGTGTCGCCTTTGACCCCGGCCAGCACACGGCCACGCATCGGGCCGTATACATGGATGTTGCCATCGGCGAGAAGTTCCGCCCCCGGGCTGACCGACGAGATCACTACCAGGTCGCTGCCCTGGGCATAGATCTGCTGACCGCCGCGCACCGGTGAGGTGATGATTTTCGTCGGCTTGATGGTCGGCTCCGGTGGTTTTTCCGGTTTTTTCGCTACCACCCCTTCGTTCAGCTCCAGCGGACGCTCGCGGGCACCGGAGGGCGGCAACACCGGCAGATCGACGGCAATCGCGGCCGCGATGTCTTCGATGCGGCTGGCGCGGATCGCCAGGGTGCGCAAACCATGTTGGCGGCAAACGCGCATCAGGCCGGGCAGGTCGACCGCGCCTTCGGTGGCCGGCAGTTTGTCCAGGGCCAGTACCAGCGGCGCGTTGCTGAAGAAGTTCGGCGCCTGGGCGACCTTGGCGGCCAGTTGCCGGTCAAGGCTTTCGAGGTCGTTACGGGCCAGTTCCATCACCGTAATGGCGAGCATGCTGCCCTTCAGCTGGAACACGGGATCTTGGTCTAGCGGTTCGGTTTGGCTCATGGTTGGCATACAGCGACTTGTCACTAAAAGTGCCGAGACTTATAACGAGAACGCCCGCAGGCCGCAAGCCGGGTCGAACGATGTAGAATGCGCGGCCATTGTCATTTCGGAACCTTTAATGGATCGCCCGCGTTTTCGAACAACCTTTCTTTCTCCGCGCTTCTGGCCGCTGTGGTGCGGCCTGGGGCTGTTGTGGCTGATTGTGCAGTTGCCGTATCCGGCATTGCTGTGGATCGGTCGTGCGCTGGGTGCCTTGATGTATCGCGTGGCCGGCGACCGACGGCGCATTGCCAAGCGCAATCTGGAACTGTGTTTCCCCGAAAAAACCGCTGCCGAGCGCAAGCGCCTGCTCAAGGAAAACTTCGCCTCCACCGGCATCGCCTTTTTTGAAATGGCCATGAGCTGGTGGTGGTCGCGCAAGCGCCTGGCGAAACTGGCCCACGTCGAAGGGCTGGAGCATTTGAAGCAGGCCCAGCGCGAGGGCAAGGGCGTGATCCTGATGGCGCTGCATTTCACCACGCTGGAAATCGGCGCGGCGCTGCTCGGCCAGCAACACACCATCGACGGCATGTACCGCGAACACAAAAACCCGTTGTTCGATTACGTTCAGCGCCGTGGCCGCGAGCGGCACAACCTCGATTCGCTGGCGGTCGAGCGCGAGGACGTGCGCGGCATGCTCAAATTGCTGCGCTCAGGCCGGGCGATCTGGTATGCGCCGGATCAGGACTACGGCGCCAAGCAAAGTATCTTTGTGCCGTTGTTCGGCATCCAGGCGGCCACGGTCACTGCCACCAGCAAGTTCGCACGGCTGGGCAAGGCATGGGTGGTGCCCTTCACCCAGGAGCGCCTGGCGGACGGCAGCGGTTATCGCCTGGTGATTCACGCGCCGCTTGAAGGCTTTCCCGGCGAAACCGAAGAGGCCGACTGCCTGCGTATCAACCAGTGGATCGAAGGCGTTTTGCGCGAACACCCTGAGCAATACCTCTGGGCCCATCGCCGCTTCAAGAGCCGTCCACCCGGTGAGCCCAAGCTGTACGCCAAACGCGGTTGAACCACGATCCCTCGTAGGAGCGAGCCTGCTCGCGAAAAACCCGAGAGCGCCGTGGAATGTCAGACTCCTGGCGTTACCGTTGACGACCTTCGTCGGAGCGCCGCCCGGAGCCGGCTCGCTTCTACAGTGACATCCCATCAAGCACCATGGAGCGTTGTGCATGAGTCCAAAGGAACCGGTTACAGGGTTGATTCTTTCCGGCGGCGGGGCGCGGGCGGCTTATCAGGTCGGCGTCCTGGCGGCGATTGCCGAGCTGTTGCCGTTGGGCGCGGACAATCCGTTTCCGGTGATCGTCGGCACTTCCGCCGGGGCAATCAACGCCGTCAGTCTGGCCAGTGGAGCGACGGATTTTCGCGCGGCCATCGAGCGTCTGACCGCGTTCTGGCAAGGTTTTCGCAGCCACCTGGTGTTGCGCAGCGACTGGCCGGGGGTGATCCACCAGGCCAGCCGCTTTGTCAGCCACAGCTTGCTCGGACTGGGCGCCCGGGTCCCGGTGGCGCTGGTCAATAGCTCACCGTTGCGCAGGCTGCTCAACAGCAAATTGCAGATGAACGGCATCGCCGAAGCCATCGCGCAAAAGCAGTTGCATGCGGTAGCCGTCACCGCGTTCGGATACGAGTCGGGTCAGGCCGTCACCTTCTATCAAGGGGGCGGCACGATTGACGCCTGGCTGCGTCATCGAAGAATCGGCATTCCAACCCAATTGTCCGTTGAACATTTGCTCGCCAGTTCGGCGATTCCGCTGCTGTTCGCCCCGGTGAAAATCGGCGAGGAGTATTTCGGCGATGGTGCGGTGCGCCAATCGGCGCCGATCAGCCCGGCGCTGCACCTGGGGGCCAGTCGAGTGCTGGTGGTGGGGGTCAGCGGCAACCCGCGGGGTTTCGACCCGGAGCAGCCACTGCAACGCGCCTACACCGGTCAGCAACCGTCCCTGGCGCAGATCGGCGGGCATCTGCTCAACAGTACGTTCATTGATAGCCTGGAAGGTGACATCGAGCTGCTGCAGCGTCTGAACCAGTTCAGCCACCTGTTGCCCGACGGTACGCCAACCCGGGCTTTGGGCGTGGCGCCGGTGGAAGTGCTGGTGATTTCACCCAGTCAGCCCATCGATGAAATTGCCGCGCGTCATCGCCAGGAACTGCCGGCGGCACTGCGCCTGTTCCTGCGCGGGCCGGGCGCGACCAAGACCAGCGGGGCGGGGGTGCTGAGTTATCTGTTGTTCGAGGCGGGGTATTGCAGCGAATTGATCGAATTGGGGCGGCGGGACGCGCTGGCCAAGAAGGAAGAGCTGTGCCGGTTTCTGGGGTTGGCGCAACCTGCGGTTTCGGCTTGAGGCCGGCGGCGCGGCCATCGTCGGAATGCCGGCCGGAGCAAGGCGGGCTCCCACAGGTTTTGTGTCTTTCGCCAGATGTGAACGACACAGAAACCTGTGGGAGCGTGGCTTGCCCGCGATGGCGTCCTTACAAACGCCGTCAGATCAGAAGTGGTACTTCACCAGCAGGCTGGTCGCGCTCTGATCGGTCTTGAAGGACTCGCTGTCTTCAATCCCGTACTTGTTTTTCCAGTAATCGTACTCGACGCCCACATATAGCTGCTTCGCACCGATATTCAGCGCTTTGCCCAGGTCGTACTTGATCTGCGGATTGAAGTGCAGGTTGGCGTGGTAGGTGCCCTTGGCATTGGTGTCGTTGTCGACCACCCAGTCCATGAAGCCGTCGATCAGGATGCTCGAATCGCCCACGGGAATGGTGTAGGACCAGACTGGCGTGATCTGCCAGATGTTGTCGCCCGGACGACTGCCTTCGGTGTGGCGGTTGTAGAAGTTCAACTGGAAGTAGTCGAAGCCGGGGATCGCCAGGTCAAAACCAGGACCGATCAGGTAGGACTCGGTATCGTTTTCACCGAACTCGTAAGTCATGGCGAGCAATACGTCCTTGACCGGACCGAACTCGAGCTTCTTGTCGAAGATTTTGCCGAACGACAGCCGCGGGCTGATTTCACCGTAGTAGGTGTTCGAGCCGGCGTAGGCGTCGCCCTTTCCGTTGTAGAAAATCTTGTCGACGAACATGAAGTTGTCGCCGTATTTCCAGGCATCGGCGTGTTCGAAGGTCACCGTCTGTTGAATGGTCGGGTTGACCCGGAAGTCCCTGCCATACAGATAAGTCAGGCTGTTGTTCTGCCATTGCAGCAGATCGCCGGCCATGGCCTGGCCCCCTGCCAGCATCATCCCCGCCAGCATCAGGCTAGTGCACGTACGTTTCATTCGGTTGCTCCCAAAAAAGTAGGTGGTTCCACGTCATTTTTTTAAGGTCGGCGCTCTGGTGTGGCGCCTTTTTCTGTTGCGATAAAAAATCATCCATTCGGTCAGCTTTAGTGCTGTTAGCAAGAGCTGCGCCAAGGCATTCGAAAAGCAAAAAAACTCCCGCTCGGCTGCTCAAGAACAGTCGATTGAGAGGGGTTTGGGGATGCCTTGGTACCGTCCAGAGCCGGGATAAGTTGGCTTTCTGGTCAGGAATTAAATCCGGGCTTTTTTTTAAAGCGGATTCAGGCGGCCGCGGAGAATACTGACTCCTCGGCCAGGTCTCAAGTGCCCCGCAACAGCGCACCGACGACAGGTTTGGGGCACGGTTGCGGGTCATCTTAGAAATGCACCTTCACCAGCAGGCTGGTGGTGTTTTCATCGGTGTCGAGATTGGCGTTGTTTGAGATGCCGTATTTGTCTTTCCAGTAGCTGTACTCGACGCCGACATACACCTGTTTTTCGCGCCAGCCCAGGGCTTTGCCCAGGTCGTACTTGATCTGCGGGTTGAAGTGCAGGTTGGCGTGATAGGTGCCGTGTGAGTTCTGGTCGTTGTCCACCACCCAATCGATGTAGCCATCGATCAGCAGGCTCGAACGCCCCAGTGGAAAGGTGTAGGACCACGCCGGCGTGATTTGCCAGACGTCATCGCCGGGACGCGAGCCTTCGGTGTGGCGGTTATAGAAGTTCAAGGTGAAAAAATTGAAGCCCGGTACCGCGAGGTCGAAACCTGGGCCGATCAGATAGGCCTCGCTGTTGTCTTCGCCATTCTCGTAGGTCATGGCCAGCAGCACGTCTTTGATCGGGCCGAATTCGAAACGGCGATCGAGTATTTTGCCGAAAGAGAGGCGAGGGCTGAACTCGCCGTAATAGGCATGAACGCCTTTGTTTCGATCCCCCTTGCCGTTGTAGTAGGTACTGTCGACAAACAGGAAGTTGTCACCGTACTTCCAGCGGTCGGCGTGCTCGAAGGTCACCGTCTGCTGGATCGGCGGATTGACCGCGAAATCCTTGCCGTACAGATAGCTCAGGCTGTTGGTTTGCCACAGCAGTAAATCGCCAGCCATGGCTTGAGTGGCGGCCATCAGACCGCCTCCCAACAACAGGTTTGTGTGTGTGCGGATCATCTGTTGCTCCTTCTTGTTCTTATTGTTTAAGGCGCAGGCAACCCCTGCCCTGTAGGCGCGAGCCTTCTCGCGATGGTCGTCAACGATTACGCGTGTTACCTGGATAAACGCGGTGTCTCGAGTCCATCGCGAGCGGGCTCGCTCCTACAGGGGGGATGGTTACCTGTCAGTGAGCGTGGCAGTCGTTAATGGCTGCGCGTTCGGCGCCGCCGAGGATGTTGAACAGCAGGTTCAAGGTCAGCGCGCTGAGCGTGGCCATGGCGATACCGCTGTGGGTGATCGGGCTCATCCACACCGGCAGGTGGGCAAAAAACTCCGGACGCACCACCGGGATCAGGCCCATGCCGATGCTGACCGCCACCAGCAACTGGTTGCGCCGGTCGCCGATATCGGCTTCCTGGAGAATCTTGATGCCGGTCGCGGCGACCATGCCGAACATGGCAATGGCGGCACCGCCGAGCACCGCTGGCGGAATCGAGGCCACCAGGAACGCGGCTTTCGGCAACAGGCTGAGGACGATCAGCAAGCCGCCGGCCACGATGGTCACCGAGCGGCAGCGCACGCCGGTCATCTGCACCAGGCCAATGTTCTGGGCGAAGGAGGAGTGGGTGAAGGTGTTGAAGAAACCGGCGACAAACGAGGCGCCGGCATCGCACAACAAGCCGCGCCGCAGCATGCGCGGGCAGACTTCCTGGCCGGTGATCTTGCCCAGGGCCAGGAACATCCCGGTGGACTCGACGAAGATGATCACCACCACCAGGCACATCGACAGGATCGGCGCGAGTTCGAATTTCGGCAGGCCGAAATGCAGGGGGGTGACGAACTGCAGCCACGGCGCCTGGGCCATGCCACTGAGGTCGACCATGCCAAGCAGGCCGCAGAGCACATAGCCCAGGCACATGCCGATCAGCACGGAAATATTGACCCAGAAGCCGCGCATGAAGCGATGCACCAGCAAAATGGTGCCCAGCACCAGTGCGGCGATGGTCAGGTAAATCGGCGAGCCGAATTGACTGGCGGCAGCACCGCCACCGGCCCAGTTCACGGCCACGGGGAACAGCGATAAACCGATCGAGGTGATGACCGTGCCAGTCACCAGCGGCGGGAAGAAGCGTACAACCTTGGACATGAATGGGGCGATGATCATGCCGAAGAACCCGGCGGCGATGGTGGCGCCGAAGATTCCTTGCAAACCGATACCGGGCATGCCGGCCATGGCGACCATGCTGCCGACGGCGGCGAAACTGGCGCCCATCATCACGGGCATGCGAATGCCCACGGGGCCGATGCCGAGTGACTGAACGATGGTGGCAATGCCAGCCACCAGCAGGTCGGCGTTAATCAGAAAGGCAATTTCTTCACGACTCAGGCCAGCGGCCTGTCCGATGATCAGCGGCACCGCGATGGCACCACCGTACATCAGCAGAACATGTTGCAGACCGACCAGGATCAGTTGCAAAAGGGGCAAACGCTGAATGGCGGGTGCGTCGGGGATGCGCGCTTTGGAGAGCTCGGACATGCAACACCTCGGATCTTTTTTATTCTTGTGATTTTGTGCATCAGGGTGACCTGTGGCGAGGGAGCTTGCTCCCGCTGGGCTGCGAAGCGGCCCCAAAAAACGGGAGCGCTACGCACTCCAGCGGGAGCAAGCTCCCTCGCCACAAAAAAAGCCTGCTCATCACAGGCTTTCGCATTGCTTAATTGGTCTGGGCTCCCTGAACAATCCAGGCACCGATCAGGTCACGTTCCTGCTGGGTCATCTTGGTGATGTTGCCCAGGGGCATGATCTGGCTGGCGACGGCCTGAGCCTGGATCCGCGCAGCGTTCTGGCGGATCTGCTCGGGGGTGTCGAACATCACACCGGCCGGAGCCGCGCTGAACAGCGGGCTGGTCGGTTTGGCCGAGTGGCAAACCGCGCAACGTTCCTGAATCACACTGTGCACCTTGTCGAAGCCAGGACCTGCATTCGATGCTTGTGCCGGAGCGGCAGCAGGCGTCTCGGCGGGTTTTGCTTCAGCGGGTTTCAAACCACCACCCAATGCCGTTTCCGGCAGCGGTTGGTATTCGATCTTCGCAGGCGCCTTGGCCACGTCCGGGCTGGTCATCGGTGCAGGGCCGGTGACGTAGGCCAGGCTGATCATGCCGACCGCTGCCACGGGCAAGGTCCAGGCAAACTTGTGGCTGTCGTGACGGGTGTTGAAGTAGTGACGAACCAACACCGCCAGTACCGCGATCCCGGCCAGGATCAGCCAGTTGTATTGGCTGCCGTAGGTGCTCGGGAAGTGGTTGCTGATCATGATGAACAGCACTGGCAAGGTGAAGTAGTTGTTGTGACGCGAACGCAGCAAGCCTTTGGCTGGCAGCGCCGGATCCGGCGTGCGGTTCTCGGCAATCGCCGCCACCAGTGCCCGTTGCGCCGGCATGATGATGCGGAACACGTTGCCGACCATGATGGTGCCGATGACTGCGCCGACGTGCAGGTACGCACCACGACCGCTGAACACCTTGCTGAAGCCGTAAGCGGCGCCAATGATCAACACGAACAGGATGAAGCCGAGCAGGGCAGGGCGTTTGCCCAGGGCCGAGTCGCACAGGAAGGAGTAGACGAACCAGCCGATGAACAGCGAGCCGATACCGATGGCGACGCCTTCAGGACCGCTCAGGGTGCTGCCGGGAGCCAGCAGGTAGAGCGTCGGGTTGGAGTAGAACACCACGCACAGCAGCGCGATCCCCGACATCCAGGTGAAGTAGGCTTCCCATTTGAACCAGTGCAGGTTGTCCGGCATGGTCGGTGGGGCCAGTTTGTATTTTTCCAGGTGGTAGATACCGCCGCCGTGGATCGCCCACAAATCACCGGCCAGGCCACTTTTCGGGTTGACCCGATTGAGGTTGTTTTCCAGCCAGACGAAGTAGAACGATGCGCCGATCCAGGCCACACCAGTAATCATATGAACCCAGCGCACGCTCAGGTTCAGCCATTCCAACAGATGTGCTTCCACAGTCTTTACCTCTCGCCTGTCACTCTGTTGTCGAGTGATCAGACCTTCTCTTATTGGTGGGGGGCGAGGATCAAACGCTCATCCTCTTTGAAAAAATGCTCATCGCAGTTATTGCCTGTGCCACTGCGATCAACCACCAGGAAGTCATCCCGCTTTTCGATCGTCAGCACCGGGTGGTGCCAGACGCCGCGATGGTAATTGATGCCCTGCCTGCCGTTGGTAACGAAGGCGCGGACCAAGCCTGATACAGGTACATCGCCAAGTGGCGCGACCACGATCAGAAAGGGGTTGCCGAGCAGCGGAATGAAAGCCTGGCTGCCCAGCGGATGGCGCTCCAGCATGCTGACGGTCAGCGGCATGTCCTGCGCGTCGGCGCGGAAGATGCTGATGATCGCCTTGTCTTCTGGCGTGGCGGTTTCCACCGTCGCCAGTTTGTGAAAGCGCATGGTCGAACCGTTGTTGATCATGAAGTGATCGCTGCCGTCGGTTTCGATCACGTCACCGAAAGGGGCGAAGGCTTCTTTGGTCAAAGGTTCAATCGTCAGTGTGCGCATGCTGTTCTTATCCGAATTCTGTGTTGTTGGTTCTATCGTCATCGCTGGCAAGCCAGCTCCCACAGGTTGTGTGTACACCACAATTCCTTGTGGGAGCGGGCTTGCCCGCGATTAGGGGCGACGCTTATTTCGCGACCTTGCCCAGAACACGCAGGCGGCTCACACCACCATCCGGGAATACGTTCAGGCGGATGTGGGTGATCGGGCCCAGTGCCTTGATCTGCTCGGCGAAGGTGTGCTCGGCGTGCATTTCCAGCTTCTGGCTTGGCAGCAGTTCGCGCCAGAACAGCGATTGGGTTTCGATCTGGCTGTCGGTACCGCCCTTGACGAAGGCGCCCTGGATCGAGCAGCTGTCCGGGTAGTTGCCCTTGAAGTGCAGGGTATCGACGATGATTTTCTCGATTTCGCCCGGGTGGCCCAGTGCGACGATCACCCAGTCATTGCCCGGTGTACGGCGACGCGCGGTTTCCCAGCCGTCGCCCATGTTGATGCCACGGCCCGGGTTGAGGATGTTGCTCATGCGGCCGAAGTGTTCGTCGGAGCAGGCGAGGGCGCGGCCACCGTTGAGGGCTGCAGCCAGGTCGACTTGCTCGTTGTCGCCCACAGCGGACCAGTCGCGGAACGGAATGCCGTACACGCGCAGACGGGCAACGCCGCCGTCCGGGTAGATGTTGAAGCGCAGGTGGCTGAAGGCCTGGTCGTTGTTGATTTCGTGGTAGTGGTGACTGTTGCCTTGCAGCTCCACGGCGGACAGCACTTCAGTCCACTGGGTGTTTTCGTTCGGCTCGCCTTCGGCCAGGAAGCAGGCTTCCAGGGAGGCCGACGGCGGGAAGTTACCGGTGAAGAATGAAGTGTCGATGTCGACGCCTTTGATCGAGCCAGGCACGCCCAGGCGGATCACTGCGCTGTCGTAGCCTTCAAAGCGCTTGCGGCGCGATTCCCAGCCGTCCATCCACTTGCCGTTGTCATCGAACACGCCCTCCTTCCAGACGGCCGGAGTCGGTTGGAACAGACGATTGGCGTCTGCGAACCAGTCATCGGTGACCGAGATGATTTTGGTGCCCAGGCGGGCGTCGGCCAGGTTGACGAACTTCTCGAAAGGTACGGCGTAAGCTTTCATTCTTCTTGTCTGCCTTTAATAAGTTGGCTTGGGATGCTCTCAGGGCCCTGGGCGATTTGTGCGTTCAGTTACGCTCGGGCCAAGGTCGCTATAGGGTCAGTAAACGGAACAGGGCGATCTTGTTGATCTCCGCCAGCGCGCACTTGAATTCGGTGTCGACCGAGTTGTGAATGCGCGTTTCGAACGCCGCGAGGATCTGATGCCGGTTGCTGCCTTTTACCGCCATGATGAAGGGAAACTTGAACTTGGCTTTGTAGGCGTCGTTCAGCTCGGTGAAGCGCTGGAACTCTTCGGCCGTGCATTGGTGAATACCGGCGCCAGCCTGTTCATTAGTGCTGGCTTCGGTCAACTCGCCCTGGACGGCGGCTTTGCCGGCCAGGTCCGGGTGAGCATTGATCAGGGCCAGTTGGCTTTGCTGATCAGCACTCAACAGGATGTCGCTCATGCGCTGGTGCAGGGTTTCGATCTCGTCGATCGAAGCGTCCTGGCCCAGCTCGAAGGCTTTTTCGGCCACCCATGGCGAATGTTCGTAGATATCGGCGAACGCGCTGACGAAAGCGTCGCGGCTCAGGGTCGATGGCTTGATGGATTGAAAGGTGCTCATTTGGCAGCCCCTTGGTACGGGTGGGTTGCTTGCCAGTGGCGTGCAATGTCGACGCGACGGCTGAACCACACCTGTTCATGACTTTTAGCGTATTCGATAAAGCGCTTGAGCGAGGCCAGACGCGCCGGACGGCCAATCAGACGGCAGTGCAAGCCAATCGACAGCATCTTCGGTGCTTCGGCGCCTTCGGCGTACAGGACGTCGAACGCGTCTTTGAGGTATTCGAAGAAATCGTCGCCCTTGTTGAAACCCTGGACCTGGGTAAAGCGCATGTCGTTGGTGTCCAGGGTGTACGGGATCACCAGGTGCGGCTTGCCGGTCGGGTTGTTCGGTTCCCAGTAGGGCAGGTCGTCGTCGTAGGTGTCGCAGTCGTAGAGGAAACCGCCTTCTTCCATCACCAGGCGACGGGTGTTCGGGCCGGTGCGGCCGGTGTACCAGCCCAATGGGCGTTCGCCGGTGATTTCGGTGAGGATGCGGATCGCTTCGAGCATGTGCTCGCGTTCCTGGGTTTCATCCATGTACTGGTAGTCGATCCAGCGGTAGCCGTGGCTGCAGATCTCGTGGCCGGCTTCGACCATGGCGCGGATCACGTCCGGGTGACGCTGGGCGGCCATGGCGACGGCGAAGATGGTCAGCGGAATGTCGAATTCCTTGAACAGTTTCAGAATCCGCCAGACACCGGCACGGCTGCCATACTCGTAAAGCGATTCCATGCTCATGTTGCGCGCGCCTTGCAGCGGCTGCGCCGAGACCATTTCAGACAGGAAGGCTTCGGATTCCTTGTCGCCGTGCAGGATGTTGCGCTCGCCGCCTTCTTCGTAATTGAGTACGAACGACAGGGCGATGCGGGCATTGCCCGGCCAGTGTGGGTGAGGAGGGTTACTGCCGTAACCGACCAGGTCGCGTGGGTAGTCAGCGCTCACTGCAGGCTTCCTTCTTATTCGATGATGACGGTTGGTGCGACGCAGCTGAAAAACTCGATGGCAGGCTGGCGTCACAGCGATGGACTGATTGTATACAACTTTATATTCAATTTGTAAGCCTGATTTTTTGCATTTTTCTTTAACGGTCATCTTTTCGTGCGCTTGACCCGGTCCTGCAAGAAACCTGCCTGATAGGTCAGCTAATGGCTGGAGGGTTCAACAAGTCCGCGGTTCAGCCGTTAATCGCCGGGAAATCCGTGGATGGCGCTGGTCGCGGTAAAAATGTCGTTTTTATTGTGTACAATTTTTTTGAAAAGTGTCTTAATCAGTCGCTCGCCGCAGCTTTTCGTGCTCCGAAACGGTGCGGTCTCCTTTTCAACTGACTTCGGGAGGCGCGAGGTCTGACTGCTTCATGCAGGCAGGCGCGCAGAATCAATGGGACGTTTGACTACACATGTTTTGGACGCTGCACATGGCTGCCCGGGTAGCTCGATCAAGGTCGAGTTGTACCGTGTTGAAGGTTCGCAGCTGGAATTGGTCGCCAGCGCGATAACCAACAGCGATGGCCGTGTCGATGCACCGTTGTTGCAAGGTGATGACTACCGTACCGGGGTCTATCAGGTTCAGTTTCATGCGGGCGATTACTACCGCGCCCGTGGCGTTCAACTGCCGGAACCGGCGTTCCTGGATGTGGTGGTGCTGCGTTTTGGCATTTCTGCGGAGCAGGACCACTATCACGTGCCCTTGCTGATTTCGCCGTACAGCTACTCCACGTATCGCGGCAGCTGATCCCCCAAGCAGCTGCCTCAACCTGGAAGCGACTGCGCATATAGCTTCTTTGGTCTTTCGCCCGCTCACACTGCGGGCTTTTTTTCGCCTGGAGAAAAGTGGTGCCTGCGCTGGCGCTTTCGCCGGCAAGCCGGCTCCTACAAGGTGATTCGCACGACCTGTGGGAGCTGGCTTGCCAGCGAAGCTCTTAACGGCTGAGCAGGGACGCTGCCCCGGCTCCACTGAACAACCCGGCACTGATCCGGTTGAACCAGCTCTGCCCCTTGCCACTGCGCAGATACCGCGCCGCGCCATGGGCACCCAGCCCGTAAGCCAATTTGCACATCAGGTCCAGCACGGTCCAGGTGGCAATCATCACCAGCAACTGCGGGAGGAACGGCTGTTCGGCGCTCAGGAACTGCGGGAGGAAGGCGGCGAAGAACAGAATGTCTTTCGGGTTGCTCGCACCCAGCATGAAGGCGCGCCCGAACAGGGCACGAAAGCGTGGCGCCGGGGCCGCTTGAGGCACTTCGGCGCCATGGGCCGGTTGACGCGATTGCTGCCAGCTCTGCCAGGCGAGGTAGAACAGGTACAGCGCACCGACGATCTTCAATGCGCTGAACAATTGCTCCGACGCCAGCAGCAGCGCGCCCAGACCCAGCGCCGAAGCGCTCAGCAGGCAAATCGAGGCAATCACGCCACCGAGAAAGGCCGGGTAGGAACGCACCAGACCGTAATTCAAACTGTTGCTGATCATCAGCAAAGACAGTGGCCCCGGGATCAGGATCACCACCAGCGCAGCGCCGCTGAACAGCAGCCAGGTTTCCAGACTCATCA
This sequence comes from Pseudomonas sp. TE12234, assembly GCF_054061835.1. NCBI lineage: Bacteria > Pseudomonadati > Pseudomonadota > Gammaproteobacteria > Pseudomonadales > Pseudomonadaceae > Pseudomonas > Pseudomonas sp. TE12234. The sequence goes on along the minus strand of NZ_JBSSEP010000007.1, from coordinate 23,575 downwards.
CTTTCCTCCATTTGCACAAAAGCCTCACCCGACGGGGTGAGGCTGGTTTGAAGCGCGTACCGCGTAAGGTTTACAAGAAGATGAACTTGGCGATGAAGATCGCGCAGAGCACCCACAGACTCGCGGAAATTTCCTTGTACTTGCCAGTGCCGGCCTTCAGGACCACATAGGTGATGAAGCCCAGCGCGATTCCGTCGGCGACCGAAAAGGTCAGGGGCATCATGATGGCGGTGACGATCGCCGGAATGCTGTCGGTCGCTTCGTCCCACTCGATGTGCTTCATGCCACCCATCATCAACATGGCCACGTAAATCAGTGCGCCTGCGGTGGCGTAGGCGGGAATCATGCCGGCCAGCGGAGCGAAGAACATGGCTGCAATAAATAGCACACCTACGGTCACTGCGGTAAGACCAGTCCGACCACCCGCCGCTACACCCGCGGCACTTTCCACATAGCTGGTGACAGGAGGAACACCGACGATCGCGCCGAATACACTGGAGGCACTGTCGGCTTTCATGGCGCGGGAGAGGTTTTCGATGCGGCCGTCAGCGTTGACCAGATTGGCGCGCTGCGCCACGCCCATCAAGGTGCCGGCGGTGTCGAACATGTGCACGAAGAGGAAGGCCAGCACCACGCTGATCATGCTGACGTTGAACACGCCAGCAAGGTTCATCGCCATCCAGGTCGGGGCCAGGCTCGGCGGTGCCGACATGATCCCTTCGTAATGCACCAGGCCCAGGCCCCAGCCGGCCAGGGTTACGGTGATGATGCTGATGAGGATGGCGCCAAAGACCTTGTGGTAGCTGAGTACGGCGATCATCAGGAAGCAGATGGCGGCCAGCAGCGGAGCTGGCTCGCGCAGGGAGCCCAGTTTGATCAAGGTGGCCGGACTGTCGACGATGATGCCGGCGGTTTTCAAACCGATCAGGCCCAGGAACAGGCCCACACCCGCACCCATGGCGAAGCGCAGGCTCACCGGAATGCTGTTGAGCAGCCATTCGCGGACGCGAGAGAAGGTCAGGATCATGAACAGCACACCGGACACGAACACCGCACCGAGGGCGGTCTCCCAGTTGTAGCCCATGGTGCCGACCACGGTATAGGTGAAGAAGGCGTTCAGGCCCATGCCCGGCGCCAGGCCGACCGGCCAGTTGGCGTACAGGCCCATCAGCAGGCAACCCAGTGCGGCGGCGATGCAGGTGGCGACGAACGCCGCACCGTGATCGATCCCGGCGTCCGCCATGATGTTGGGGTTGACGAAGATGATGTAGGCCATGGTGATGAAGGTTGTCAGACCGGCAATCAACTCGGTCTTCACCGTGGTGCCATGCAAGCTGAGTTTAAAGATGCGCTCCAGCCAGCCATTGCGTAAAGGCGGCGAGAGATCCAGCGTCGATGCTTCGGATTTGCGGCTTTCCACAGCGAATACTCCTCAAGAGTTTTATTGTTATTTCCAGGGCCGGACCCGAGAGGGTGGCAGCGGCCCTTTGAGGCACTTGCGATTTTGTTGACCGCTTGGTCAGGAACTCGCACGAGGTGGATTATGCTTTTGTGTACAAATAAAGCAAATATTGTTTTTTGTTTTGTTTACGAAAATTCAGGCGATAGTGATATATCGCCAGTCAAGTCGCCTTCGCGAGCAGGCTCGCTCCCACATCCGACCGAGTTTTCCTGTGGGAGCGAGCCTGCTCGCGAAATTGCCGGAGTCATCAATCAATAGCTGCCTGACTTTTCCCCAGCGCCAGATTCACCGCCAACCACCCATTCACCGCCGTTTCCCCGGCCTCGGCAAACACCCGCTCCAGCAATCTCACCTGCTCACGACGCAGCGCCTGCTCGAGGCGCGCCCCCTCGTCGGTCAGCTCCAGCAGGCGTTTACGCTTGTCGGTCTCGGACGCAATGCTGTTCACCAGATGCATTTCCAGCAATTGGCGCAGTGGCATGTTCAGGGCTTGCTTGCTTACGCCCAGCAAGGCCAGCAACTCTTTCACACTCAAGTTCGGGTAACGGGCGATGAAAAACACGATGCGTTGGTGCACACGGCTCAAGCCTCGGCGTTCAAGCATTTCATCGGCCTTGGCGGTGAAGGCCTGGTAGCCGAAGAAAAACGCTTCCATGGCTTGTTGCTGGGATGTCGGGTTTTTAAGGTCAAGCATATTGACGTATCCGCTCGGGCTGACGTAATTTCGGTCAACAAGTTTGACTCATTTTCCTCTGGCCTCGCTACCGGTGATCCCCATGGCTTTTTCCGAACGTGTTTCGCGCCTTAAAAGTTCTCTGATCCGTGAAATCCTTGCCGCTGCCCAGCGCCCGCAAGTGATGTCGTTCGCCGGCGGGTTACCGGCCGAAGCCATGTTGCCAAAGGTCGAATGGGATCAGATGCCGCTGACCATGGGCCAATACGGCATGAGTGAGGGCGAACCGGTGTTGCGCGAGATGTTGGCAGCCGAGGCCCGGGCGCTGGGCGTGCCCTGCGAGGCGAGTCAGGTGTTGGTGGTCAGTGGTTCGCAACAGACCCTCGATCTGGCGGCCAAGCTCTACATCGACAAGGGCACCGAGATCCTGCTCGAAGCGCCGACCTACCTGGCGGCACTGCAAATCTTCCAGCTGTTCGGTGCCGAATGCCTGACCGTGCCGCTGCAAGCCGATGGCCCGGACCTGGCGCAATTGCGCGTACGCCTGGAAAAACACCGTCCGGCGTTCATCTACCTGATCCCGACGTTCCAGAATCCATCGGCCGTGCGGTATAGCGAAGCCAAGCGCGATGCAGTGGCGGCGTTGCTCGACGAGTTCGGCGTGACCCTGATCGAAGACGAGCCTTACCGCGAACTGACCTTCGACGGTGGCAGTGCGACACCTATTGTCAGTCGCTTGAAAAAATCCAGCTGGATCTACACTGGCACCGTGTCGAAAACCTTGCTGCCGGGTTTGCGCGTCGGTTATCTGATAGCCAGCGCGGATCTGTTTCCGCATTTGTTGAAACTCAAGCAATCGGCGGATCTGCACACCAACCGCGTCGGCCAGTGGCAAGCCCAGCAGTGGATTGGCAGCGAAAAATTCCGGGAGCATTTGAGTGAATTGCGCGACTTCTACCGGGGGCGTCGCGACGCGTTTCAATCGGCCCTGGAGACGCATTTTGCCGACCTGGCGGATTGGCAGGTGCCGCAAGGCGGGCTGTTTTTCTGGCTCAGCCTCAAGCAGCCATTGGATACCCGAACCTTGCTGCACACGGCGTTGGCCAATGATGTGGCGTTCATGCCGGGCGAGCCGTTCTTCCCGGATCCGGACAACAACCCCGGTCATCTGCGGTTGAATTTCAGCCACATCGATCCGGCGCGGCTGGATGAGGGGCTCAAGCGGTTGGCGGCGGTGGTGCGTCAGGCGCAAGCGGCGCAAGCCGCCTGAAAACAGATAAACCGGCGCAAGGGCCGGTTTATTTTTGCCTGAAGATGTGTGGTGACTGTAGCGGCCCCGCTGAAGTTTTTCAGGCCGCAGCGAAGCGCTTGTCCAGATAATCAATGATCACCTTGGACTCATACATCCAGGTGGTCTGGCCATTCTCTTCGATGCGCAGGCACGGCACCTTGATCTTGCCGCCTTGCTCCAGCAGGGTCTGGCGATCCTGTTCGTTGTTCTTCGCATCGCGCAAGGCCACCGGCACATTCAGGCGGCGCAGGGTGCGGCGGGTTTTCACGCAAAACGGGCAGGCGTGGAATTGATACAGGGTCAGGTCCTTGGCGGCGCTGTTGACCTGGGCCTGAGCCTCGGCCGGGCGCTGCTTTTTGCCTGGGCGGGTGATGAAGTCGATGAAGATGATCAGTTGGCCAAGGCCGACACGAAGCGCTTTTACGAACACGTTGAAAGCCTCACGGAGCGAAAAATGAAGGGCGCGCAGCTTACCTGATTTTCTCGGACGAAAAAAAACCGGCGATGAATGCCGGTTTTCTTCGTGCTGCAAATTACTTGATGAGGCTGAGGAATTCACTGCGAGTCGCAGCGTTCTCGCGGAACTCGCCGAGCATCACCGAGGTGATCATCGACGAGTTCTGCTTTTCCACACCGCGCATCATCATGCACATGTGCTTGGCCTCGATCACCACTGCAACGCCCAGGGCGCCGGTGACTTGCTGGACCGCGTCGGCGATCTGGCGGCTGAGGTTTTCCTGGATCTGCAGGCGGCGGGCGTACATATCGACGATCCGCGCAACTTTCGACAGCCCCAGGACCTTGCCGCTCGGGATGTAGGCGACGTGGGCCTTGCCGATGAACGGCAGCAGGTGGTGCTCGCACAACGAGTACAGCTCGATGTCCTTGACCAGCACCATTTCACTGTTGTCGGAGCTGAACAAGGCACCGTTGGTGACTTCTTCGAGCGTCTGTTCATACCCGCGGCAGAGGTACTGCATGGCTTTGGCGGCACGTTTTGGCGTGTCGAGCAGGCCCTCGCGGGAGACGTCCTCGCCCAGTTGGCCGAGAATCGCGGTGTAATTCTGTTCCAGGGACATGAAACTACCTGTGGGATTTTACGCAAAGGGCAAGGGTACGGTGGCGGACACGTCGCTGCAAGCATGACGCATCAGCTTTACTCGTCCCGACCTTCCATCATGGTTCGTTTGAGCATCACATAAACGGCGCCGGCACCGCCGTGCCTGGCCTGGCACGAGGTGAAGCCCAGTACCTGCGAATGCTGGCGCAACCACGTGTTGACGTGGCTTTTGATCATCGGCCGCTTGCCGTCCAGGCGCACGGCCTTGCCGTGGGTGACGCGCACGCAGCGAATTTCGAATTTGGTGGCTTCAGCCAGAAAGGCCCAGAGGGTTTCCCGGGCCTTTTCCACGCTCATGCCATGCAGGTCGAGGCTGCCTTCGAACGGAATCTGACCGATCTTGAGCTTGCGCATCTGGCTTTCCTGCACACCGTCGCGCGCCCACATCAGCTCGTCTTCCGGACCGACATCAATGACAAATTGATCCGACAGCCCGTCTACGGTGGTGGCGTCGGTGCGCACGGTGGCGGCCTGACGCAGCTTGGCGATCTGCGCGCGGTCAGCCTTGGGTTTGCCGGTTTCGGCGCGATCGTGCTTGATCGGCTTGACGCCTTGGATCGCGCTTTTGAACAGGGAAAAATCGTCGTCTTGCATGTCAGCCTCCGCGAAGGGCGGCCAGTTTACCCAACTCGAAGCGAATGGGCGCGCGACAAAACGCGCGACCTTCGGCTCAGTCGTGTTTTTTCATCAAATGCGGGGACATGGCCAGCTCCCGCGACTGGCGTGCGCGACGACGGCAGCGCCGCCACAACCAGACACCGACGTACAGCACGACCAGGCCAATCGCCAGAATCACCGCGGCGCCAGCGCGGTTGGTGTTCATTTCGCCCAGGGCGGGTGCGTGGCCGAGGAGGCTGGCAATGCCGGCCATGATCAGCAGCACGCCAGACATGGCCAGCAACGCGGCAATCGTCGCGCCGATTCGAAAACGCCAGTTGCTTCGGCCTTTGGGCCGCAAGCGGCGAGCGTCAAAACCATCGGATAACTTCATTCCGACCTTCCTCAATGGGTATCGGCCCTTCGACCGGGAGTTGACCGGGATGTTCCTGAGGCTAAGACAATTACGGCTAACGAGAGGCTTTTGCGGATGAGCGGCGCTTTAGACCGCTCATTGAACGTCGATCAGATCAGATCTCGAGTCAGCGCGAGGGTGGCGAAGTTGTCCGCCATGATCGCCATTTCGGTCTGCTGGACGTGCTCGGCGCTCAGGACGCCGCCCTTGTAGGGCAAGTCGCGGGTGGCACAGGCGTCTTCCACCAGGGTGCAACGGAAGCCCAGGTTCTTCGCGGCGCGTACGGTGGTGCTGACGCTGGAATGGCTCATGAAACCGCAGACGATCAGGTCGAGGGCGCCAAGATCCTGCAGGCGTTTTTCAAGTGGGGTGCCGTGGAACGCGCTCGGCAGCAATTTGCCGATGATGGTTTCGTCGCCCTGTGGTTCGAGCCCCGGGATGAATTCACCGCGCTCGCCTTGTGGGTCGAACAGGCCACCGACGGTGCCGAGGTGGCGTACATGCACGATCGGGCGGCCGACGGCACGGGCCGCGGCCAGCAATTGCTTGATGTTCGCGACGGCAGCGTCCATGCCGCTCAGGGCCAATGGACCGCTGAGGTATTCTTTCTGGGCATCGATGATCACAAGTGTCGCGTGGCTCAGATTGGCTGCTGCGTAACCGCGGCCGCTGAGTTGAAACATCGTTTTTGGAACGGACATTCTGGGGCTCCTTTGAGTGGGGCTTTTGCGACATTCTCCTCTGGCTGAGCGCTTCTGTGAATCGCTACCATCGCAGGCACCGTCGTTACTGGCGTGCAGCCTTGTCAAGTGGGCCGTTTTGTTCAACCCCAAGCGGAAAAAAGAGAAGGGTCCTACATTTGCACCGGTGGTTTTCCTGCGTCGTCGCGACGGCGTTTGGCTGATAGAATCGCCCGTCGATTTTTCTGGAGTTTGCCGTCGTGATCACTTCCCGCCTTCGTACCCTGCGTGACCATATCCGTTGGGCCGTCAGTCGCTTCCATGGGGAGGATCTGTTTTTCGGCCATGGCACTGACAATGCCTGGGACGAAGCCCGTCAACTGGTGTTGGGCGCGCTGCATCTGCCGTGGGAAATCTCCGATAGCTACCTCGACTGCAATCTGGAGGAAGACGAAGTCGTTCATCTGCAGCACCTGCTCAAGCGCCGGATCGAAAAACGCGTGCCGACTGCTTACCTGCTGGGTGAAGCCTGGTTCTGCGGCATGTCATTCATTGTCGATGAGCGCGTGCTGATCCCGCGTTCGCCGATTGGCGAGCTGATCGAAAACCGCTTCACTCCCTGGCTTGCCAACGAGCCTGCGCGAATTCTCGACCTGTGCACCGGCTCCGGTTGCATCGGTATCGCCTGCGCCTACGAGTTCCAGAATGCCGAAGTGGTACTGGCCGACCTGTCGTTCGAAGCGCTGGAGGTGGCGAACCAGAACATCGAGCGTCACGGTGTCGATGAACGGGTCTACACCGTGCAGGGTGATGGTTTCGACGGTTTGCCGGGGCAGCGTTTCGACCTGATCGTGTCAAACCCGCCTTATGTCGATGCCGAAGACTTCGCCGACATGCCTGACGAATACCAGCATGAACCGGAGCTGGGCCTGGCCTGCGGCGAGGATGGTTTGAATCTGGTACGGCGCATGCTCGCCGAAGCGGCCGATCACCTGACCGAGAAGGGGTTGTTGATCGTCGAGGTGGGCAACAGCCAGGTACACGTCGAGGCGTTGTACCCTGAAGTCGATTTCGCCTGGCTGGAATTCGAGCGCGGCGGGCATGGGGTGTTCATGCTGTCGGCAGAACAGTGCCGGGATCATCAGGCGCTATTCGCCTCCCGCGTCTGACCGCAATCACTGTGGCGAGGGAGCTTGCTCCCGTTGGGCTGCGTAGCAGCCCCCAAACCTGCCGACTTGGTGTACCAGAATCTCAACGAGGGAAAGGTTTACGACGGCTTCGCCGCCGAACGGGAGCAAGCTCCCTCGCCACAAAAGCGTCTCACCACCGACTGATTTCGGCGCTTACCGGTGCGTCGCAATCCAGATCAACAAGCCCGCCTGGAACACCGCAAACGCCACCAGGCAAGTGATGGTGAAACGCAGCCCGGCGTCTTCGCGCTTGTACTTGCTGACTTTTTCTTCGTGTTTCTTGAGTTTGACTTCCTGCTCGGCCAGGTTGTGCTCGGCTTGCTGGAGCATCTGCGCTGCCTCGAGAATTTCCACAACCTGCAGTTTTTCCGTGTTCCAGTCACCCGACAGGTCGCCGACCTGGACTGCCTTGACGCTGCCCTTCAAATGCTGGGCGTCGGCGTAGACCACATCGAAACCGTGCACGCGCAAAAAATGGTCGCGACGCAGGCGGGTGTCTTCGTTCAGCGCATCTTTGTTGTTCAGGTCGGTGCCGTCGACGGTGTAGCCCGGCCATCTCTTCTTCGCCCAGGTAATGCCCTGGGCCGCCATGAAACGACCGATACCGCGGTTCAGCGGTTCGATTTGCAGGCCGCTGTCGGGCCCGAAATGCACACGCTTTTCGCTGTGGTCGACCCACACGTCGAGCTGATTCTGTTCCTTGCGCACGCGTTGGCCGGGCAGGGTGATGTTCATGCGCATCAGGCTGCGCTGCTTGTCGTTGCGTTCGGCATAACCGAACTCGACAAAGCGCAGGGGGCGCCCGCCGGTATTGCGGTCGGTCTGCAACGGCGCCAGACGGAGCATCTTGTGGTGCTCGACGCGGACGTCCGCCCAAGGCAGCTCGACCACTGGCGGTGTGTCTTGTTCAGCGGTGGTGTCGGGTGAAGTCTGGGTATCAGTCATAACGGCGAGATCCTGTCCAAGCTCTGCTTGTCGCCAGCCAGTGCGCTGGCGACAAAGGCTTATCGGCCGTTTTTTTCAGGACTGGAGGGCCAGGGGGCGTTCTCGACCGGTTTTCACGCCACGTTGTCGCCTAAAGCGCTCAACTGGCGCGAAGTCCGTCAATAAACCCGAGGATTCGAGTGCTCAGTTCTGCCGCCAGGGGCAATTGCGGATCCTTATAGGAAGCCAATTGCCGTTTCACATCGTTGGGCACGATGCGCATGACGTGGTTCATGCCTTCGATCACTGCCAGTTCGGCGTCCGGTTTGGCGGCCTTGAGCATTCTGGCGTCATTGACGCCGACCTGGATATCGTTGCTGCCCTGGATGATCAGCGCCGGCATTTTCAACTTCGCAAATGCCGCCGCAGGGTCCTGGCGGAACAGCGAAATCAGGTACGGCTGCACGCTCGGGCGAAATATTGCCTGCAAGGGCGGTGGCACGTTGTCGTCGGTCTTCCCGGCCTTGAGGCTGTCGAGCAGTTCGTTACTGCGCAGCATCAGTTGCGGTGGCAGGTGATTGCTCAGTTGTTGGCGCACCACTTGATCGATCGGCCGTGCGCTGCCGGACAAGGAAATCACCGCGGCCGCATCGACACTCGGTGCGGCGAGGCTGGCGATCAAGGCACCCTCGCTGTGCCCCAGCAAAATCAGCTCGCCGAAGCGTGGATCGGCCTTGAGCTTCTGGCCCCAGGCTTGAGCATCGGAAACATAGGCCTCCAGCGTCAGATTGCGTTCATCGGGGGTCGCCGCCAGGCTCGCCGCAACGCCGCGTTTGTCGTAACGCACACTGGCGATGTTGTGTTTGGCCAGCACCCAGGCCAAGCGTTTCAGGCTGTCGTTGCGCCCGCCGTCGGGGTTGTTGCCGTCACGATCGGTTGGGCCGGAGCCGGAAATGATCAGGACAACTGGTACAGGAGTGTCGGACTTGGGCAGCAACAGCGAGCCGAAAAGCTCGCCGTTGCCGGTATCCAGCGTGATCGGCCGTTGCAGGACGGAGGCCTGGACGAAACCGGTAAACAGGGTAAGGCTCAAGGCTAGAACTCGCAGCATCATCACGCCATCATGAACGAAGATGCCGTTTGGACTCGCCGGCACCCGGAAGGTTCGAGGATGAACTACTTGGGTAGCCTGCGTATACTGGCGCGCATTACGTATTCAGGTTCATTTCACGGAGCGTCCTGCATGTCCGGCAATACCTACGGCAAGCTGTTCACTGTCACCACCGCTGGCGAAAGCCATGGTCCGGCGTTGGTCGCCATTGTCGACGGCTGCCCGCCGGGCCTTGAGCTTTCGCTGGAAGATCTGCAGCGCGATCTCGACCGGCGCAAGCCTGGCACCAGTCGCCACACCACCCAGCGCCAGGAAGCCGACGAAGTCGAAATCCTCTCCGGCGTGTTCGAAGGTCGTACCACCGGTTGCTCGATCGGTCTGCTGATCCGCAACACCGACCAGAAATCCAAGGACTACTCGGCGATCAAGGACCTGTTCCGCCCGGCCCACGCCGACTACACCTACCACCATAAATACGGCGAGCGCGATTACCGTGGCGGTGGCCGCAGTTCGGCCCGTGAAACCGCCATGCGCGTAGCCGCTGGCGCGATCGCGAAAAAATACCTGGCGACCCAGGGCATCGTCATTCGCGGCTACATGAGCCAGCTCGGTCCGATCGAAATCCCGTTCAAGACCTGGGACTCGGTCGAGCAGAACGCTTTCTTCAGCCCGGACCCGGACAAAGTGCCAGAGCTGGAAGCCTATATGGACCAGTTGCGCCGCGACCAGGATTCGGTCGGCGCCAAGATCACCGTGGTCGCCGAAGGCGTGATGCCGGGTCTGGGCGAGCCGATTTTCGATCGCCTCGACGCGGAACTGGCCCATGCGCTGATGAGCATCAATGCGGTCAAGGGCGTGGAAATCGGCGCCGGTTTCGCCAGCGTCGCCCAGCGTGGCACCGAGCATCGCGATGAAATGACCCCGCAAGGTTTCCTCAGCAACAACGCTGGCGGCATTCTCGGTGGCATCTCCTCCGGTCAGCCGATCGTCGCGCACCTGGCCCTGAAGCCAACGTCCAGCATCACCACGCCGGGCCGTTCGATCGACATCCATGGCAACCCGGTGGACGTTATCACCAAGGGCCGTCACGATCCGTGCGTCGGCATTCGCGCCACGCCGATTGCCGAAGCGATGATGGCCATCGTGTTGATGGATCACCTGCTGCGTCACCGTGGGCAGAACGCCGATGTGCGCGTGAGCACCCCGGTGCTGGGTCAGCTTTAATGGCTGACCTGATAGCCGCTGCAGTCTGATGGCTGCGGCGGCGCTGCCGTACTGGCGGCTTTCCAGTTTCTATCTGTTCTATTTCGCCTTGCTCGGTTCGACGGCGCCGTTCCTGGCGCTGTACTTCAATCACCTGGGGTTTTCCGCTGCGCGCATCGGCGAGCTGGTGGCGATCCCGATGCTGATGCGATGCGTGGCGCCGAACATCTGGGGCTGGCTGGGGGATTACACCGGCCGGCGGCTGGCCATCGTACGATTCGGCGCGGTCTGCACGCTGCTGACCTTTTCGCTGATTTTCGTCAGCAAGACCTACGCCTGGCTGGCGATGGTCATGGCCTTGCATGCGTTCTTCTGGCACGCGGTGTTGCCGCAATTCGAGGTCATCACCCTCGCACATCTGCAGGGCCAGACGTCGCGCTACAGCCAGATTCGCCTGTGGGGCTCCATCGGTTTCATCATCACCGTGGTCGCGCTGGGCCGGTTGTTCGAATGGCTGAGTCTGGACATCTACCCGGCGGCGCTGGTGCTGATCATGGCCGGGATCGTGCTCAGCAGCCTGTGGGTGCCGAACGCGCAACCGGCGCCGGGCCACCGGGTGGCGGGGGAGGGATTCCTCAAGCAGCTGCGCAGCCCCGGCGTGCTGGCCTTTTACGCGTGCGTGGCGCTGATGCAGATGAGCCATGGTCCGTACTACACGTTTCTGACCTTGCACCTCGAGCGATTGGGTTACAGCCGCGGGGTGATCGGCATGCTCTGGGCTGTCGGTGTGGTGGCCGAGGTGCTGATGTTCATGGCCATGAGCAGGATCCTCGCGCGCTACTCGTTGCGCCGGGTGCTGCTGGCGAGTTTTCTGCTGGCGGCGTTGCGATGGTTGTTGCTGGGTTCGTTGGCCGAGTTCCTCTGGGTGTTGTTGTTTGCCCAGGTACTGCACGCGGCGACATTCGGCAGCTTTCACGCCGCTGCCATTTCATTCGTGCAACGTAGCTTCGGTGCGCGCCAACAAGGCCAGGGCCAGGCGTTGTACGCTGCGTTGGCCGGGACTGGCGGCGCCCTGGGCGCGTTGTACTCCGGCTACAGCTGGAACGTCCTGGGCGCCGCATTGACCTTTAGTATTGCCAGCCTCGCAGCCCTGGCGGCTGCCGTTATCATTGCCACGTGCATGCAAGAGGACAGGCCATGAGCCTTACCCGTGAACACCTCGCCCGGGAAATCATCGACGCCGGACGTTTTCTGTATGGCCGCGGCTGGTCGCCCGCCACCAGCAGCAATTATTCGACCCGCCTGTCGCCAACCGAAGTGCTGTTGACGGTGTCGGGCAAGCACAAGGGCCAATTGGGCCTGGACGATGTGCTGGCCACGGATCTGTCGGGCAACAGCCTGGAGCCCGGCAAGAAGCCGTCCGCCGAAACCCTGCTGCACACTCAGCTCTACAGCTGGCGCCCGGAGATCGGCGCGGTGTTGCACACTCATTCGGTGAACGCCACGGTGCTGTCGCGCCTGACGCCTGAAGACTTCATCGATTTCGAAGATTACGAACTGCAAAAAGCCTTCAGTGGCGTGACCACCCACGAGACGCGGGTGCGGGTGCCGATTTTCGATAACGATCAGGACATTGCGCGCCTCGCCGCCAAGGTGCAGCCTTGGCTCGACGCTCATCCCGATTGTGTCGGCTACCTGATTCGCGGCCATGGCCTCTACACCTGGGGCGCGCGCATGAGCGACGCCCTGCGGCAGATCGAGGCCTTTGAATTCTTGTTCGAGTGCGAGTTGAAAACCCGCTCGCTCTCTAACCGTAAAGCATGAACCGTTTAGGAGTTGCCTGATGAGCAGCCTGTCCGTCTACCACGTCTCAAGCCCTGACATTCCAAACAAGGTGCTGACCCATTTCGAAGACATCGCCTCGACCCTGGCCGAGCAGGGCGTGCGGTTTGATCGCTGGCAAGCGGCGGCGAAGATCCAGCCGGGCGCCAGTCAGGAAGAAGTGATCGGCGCTTATCAAGAGCAGATTGACCGGCTGATGACCGAGCGCGGTTACATCACAGTCGACGTAATCAGCCTGAACAGCGATCACCCGCAAAAAGCCGAATTGCGCGCCAAATTCCTTGATGAGCACCGTCATGCCGAGGATGAAGTGCGCTTTTTCGTCGCCGGCCGTGGCTTGTTCACCCTGCACATCGACGATTACGTCTACGCCGTGCTCTGCGAGAAAAACGACCTGATCTCGGTGCCCGCCGGTACCAGGCACTGGTTCGACATGGGCGAGCATCCGCATTTCGTCGCGATTCGCCTGTTCAACAACCCGGAAGGCTGGGTGGCCAATTTCACCGGCGATGACATCGCTGGCCGCTTCCCGCGTCTTGAGGATTGAAACGATGCCGATCAAAGCAATTCTCACCGACATCGAAGGCACCACCAGCGCGGTGAGTTTTGTGTTTGACGTGCTGTTCCCCTATGCCGCGAAACACCTGCCCGATTTTGTCCGTCAGAACGCCGGGCGCAACGACGTCGCCGAACAACTGGCCAGCGTGCGCCGCGACAGCGACGAGCCGGATGCCGACGTCGAGCGGGTGATCGGGATTCTGCTGAGCTGGATTGCCGAAGACCGCAAGGCCACGCCGCTCAAGGCCTTGCAAGGGATGGTGTGGGCGCAGGGTTATCAGGCAGGTCAGTTGAAAGGTCATGTGTACCCGGATGCCGTCGAAGCGCTGAAACGCTGGCATCAGGATGGCTATCAACTGTTTGTGTATTCCTCGGGCTCGATCCAGGCCCAGCGCCTGATTTTCGGTTGCTCGGAGGCAGGGGATTTGACGCCGCTGTTCAGCGGCTACTTCGACACCACATCAGGACCCAAGCGCGAAGCGCAGTCCTATACCCGCATCACCCAGGCCATTGGCGTGCAAGCCTCGCAGGTTCTGTTTCTGTCGGATATCGTCGAAGAGCTGAATGCGGCGCGCACAGCGGGGATGGCCACATGCGGACTGGCCCGTGAGGGCGGGGCGTTGGCGGGGCATGTCACGGTGGACAGTTTTGCGCGGATCGATCCCGCTTCGTTCCGGGCCACACATAACCCGTAGGAGCCAGCCTGCTGGCGATGGACCGGAGTGCCCGCGTTTAACCAGGCCACAGGCGTCATCGTTGACGACCATCGCGAGCAGGCTCGCTCCTACAGTTGTTTCAGGCTTTACAGCGAATGATAGGTGGGCAAGGCAAACCGCTGCTGGCTCTGGAGCATCGAGATTTGCGGCAATTCGCTGGCCTGTTCGGCGAGGTCTCGGCGAATCGCGCTGATGACCCACGACAGTTGATCGCCGTTGTGCAATTGCTGGTAGGAAATCGAGCGCTTGAACACTTTGTCTTCGCCACCGCGCAGGGTCAGCAGAATCCCGCCGTCAGGTCGTGCCTGGGTGGTGACTTCGAAGTTGGAGAACAAGGACGAAAATTTTTCTTGGATCAGGCTCATGTCTTTCGGCTCCGTTAGCTCTGGAATGGCAAGCATGAGGAGGTAGTTGCAGTGATTGTGCCAGTACGCCCATTAACTAAAATTCTATATAAATCAGTAAGTTAATATTTTTACTGATTTATTCTTCCGTGCAATTTGCATGAATGGCCATCGTGCATCCTGCATTTTGCGTGGTCGTCGGCGATTCGATGGAACCATTGCGCGCGCAGATGCTCATGATTTCCAACATCGCTGTGGCGGATACAAAACATTTCAAAAACCGCGTGTACAGCTCAAGAACCGTTGACGTATTTTCGGGCTCAATCAACGCCGCCCGACAATAAGAAGACAGAACGGGAGCAATCATGAGCCGCACGCCAAGCGACACGATCACCTGGGGCATGATGCTCCGCAAGCTGCCGACCATTGCCAAAGCCATTCCACGGGTGGTGAAGGGGATGAAGGTGGCTAACGTCAAGGACCCGACCCAAGCGTGTGGCCTGGGCTGGAGTTTCGAACAAGCCACCTTGCGCAATCCCCAGGGCCCGGCCTTGCTGTTCGGCGAGGTGGTGCTGACTTATGCACAGGTCAACGAGTGGGCCAATCGCATCGCCCATCACTTGATTGCCCAAGGCATCGGCAAGGGCGATGTGGTGGCGGTATTCATCGAGAACCGTCCGGAGCTGCTGGTGACGATATTGGCGGTGGCCAAGGTCGGTGCGATCAGCGCCTTGCTCAATACCTCGCAGACCCGCGATACCCTGGTGCATAGCCTGAATCTGGTCGCGCCGGCGGCCATCGTCGTCGGCGAAGAATTGGTCGCGGCGTATTTGGCGGTGCGCGAGCGGGTTTCGATTGCGCGGCCTCGCACCTGGTTTGTCGCTGATCGGGATACCTACAGCCATCCTGGCATTGCTCCCGAGGGTTTCATCAACCTGATGACCGCCAGCATCGACAGCCCCGGCGACAACCCCGTCAACACTCAGCAGGTGTTTTGCGACGACCCCTGTTTCTATATCTACACCTCGGGTACCACCGGGCTGCCCAAGGCCGGAGTGTTCAAGCATGGGCGCTGGATGCGCAGCTCGGCGAGCTTCGGCATGATCGCGCTGGACATGCGCCCGGACGATATCGTCTATTGCAGCTTGCCGCTCTATCACGCCACCGGGCTTTGTGTGTGCTGGGGCTCGGCCATCAGCGGTGCCTCGGGATTCGCCATCCGCCGCAAGTTCAGCGCCAGTCAGTTCTGGAACGATGTGCGCAAATACCGCGCGACCACCCTCGGTTACGTCGGCGAATTGTGCCGTTATCTGGTCGATCAACCGCGCAGTGCCGACGACCGCAAGCACGCTGTCACCAAAATGATCGGCAACGGCCTGCGCCCTGGCGCATGGGGCGAATTCAAGACACGTTTCGGCGTGCGTCACATTTGCGAGCTGTACGCCGCCAGTGACGGCAACATCGGTTTCACCAACATTCTGAATTTCGACAACACCGTCGGTTTTTCCCTGATGTCCTGGGAGTTGGCGGTTTACGATCACGACAGCGGCGCGCCGATTCGCCAGGCCAACGGCTTCATGCGCAAGGTCGGCAAGGGTGAGCAGGGTTTGTTGCTGGCCAAAATAGACGACAAGGCGCCGCTGGACGGTTACACCGATCCGCAAAAGACTGAAAAAGTCGTGCTCCACGACGTGTTCGTCAAGGGCGACCGCTACTTCAATACGGGCGATCTGCTGCGCAACATTGGGTTTGGCCATGCGCAGTTTGTTGATCGACTGGGCGATACCTATCGCTGGAAGGGGGAAAACGTTTCGACCACCGAGGTCGAGAACATCCTCCTGCGACACCCGCAAATCTCCGAAGCCGTGGCCTATGGCGTGGAAGTCCGTGATACCAATGGTCGCGCCGGGATGGCCGCCATCACGCCGGCCGAATCCCTGGCCACCCTGGATTTCACCGAACTGCTGGCCTTTGCCCGGCAACAGATGCCGGCCTACGCCGTGCCGTTATTCCTGCGGGTGAAAGTGAAGATGGAGACCACCGGGACGTTCAAATACCAGAAAACCCGGCTCAAGGATGAAGCGTTCGACCCGGCCCGGACCGGCGCTGACCCGATCTACGCCTGGCTGCCGGGAACCGAAACGTACGTGCAGGTGACCGAGCAGGTGCTGAAGGATATTCACGGCGGTCGATATCGATATTGAGTGTGCCTATGGCCTCGTTTCAGAAAAAAGAAGTGACAGTGCCGGGGCTGCTCGGGAAACTGTCGGCTTTGCGAATAACTGAAAGTGGAGCGTTCAATGTCCGACAAAAGCCGCCAGATGACCCCCGAAGAAGCGGCCGAATTTGCCGAGCAGGTATTCAACAAGGCACGCGAGGGCGATGCGGCCATGATGGCTGCGCTGCTGACCAAGGGCCTGCCGCCGAACCTGCGCAATCACAAGGGCGACACCTTGCTGATGCTCGCCGCTTACCATGGTCATCTGGACACGGTAAAAGTCTTGCTCGAACACAAGGCCGATCCGGAAATCCGCAACGACAACGGCCAGAGCCCGATTGCCGGTGCCGCCTTCAAGGGTGACCTGGCAGTAGTCACGGCGTTGGTGGAAGGTGGGGCGCAAGTCGAAGGCTCGTCTTTCGATGGCCGTACCGCGCTGATGATGGCGGCGATGTTCAACCGCGTCGCCATCGTCGACTACCTGATCAGCAAGGGCGCCGACCCGAAAGCCAAGGACGCCAATGGCATCACCGCGCTGGAGGCCGCCAGGACCATGGGGGCGGTCGATACCGTTGCGCAACTGGAAAAACTGCCGGGCTGACGCTGTTCTTCTGTGGCGAGGGAGCCAGTTCCCTCGCCACACTGTCATCTTGAATGCGTTATCCTTCGCGCCCTCAAAATTCCCTCGCTACAGGATCTGCCCCCATGAAAGCCGCACTCGTCGAACTCATCAGCAAAATCAGCTCCGGGTGCATGGGCGATGACGAAATCCTCAAGGTCGCTGACGAGGCGGCCCAGGCATACGCGGACCCAGAGGCTTTTCTGGCGGCCAACCCTGACATCAATTACGACGACACCTTCCCGATCCCGCTGGGCGAATGGGTAGTGGTCGGCAGCCTGCCGGAGACCGTGCTGTTCCAGGCCGACACCTACATGGACCTGTTTGCGCAGATCGTTGCTTCGTTCGGGCCGGGTGTCGAATTCAATCTCAAGCCCAAACAACTGGCCAAGACCGAAGCCCTGACCGCGCTCAATCGCATCCAGGTGCAAATGAGCAGCCTGAACAAGGAAAACGGTGGCTATGTACTGATGAACTTCAGCCAGTTGCTCGACGACGAACTGCAAGTGGTTCTGGTCTATGGCAACGACGTGCCTCGGGTGCTTGAGTTGTGCGCCGAAGTGGGGATCGCCGCTGCACCGTCCCTGGAAGCCTTGAAAGTCGCCATCCACGTCTGAAACGCCAAAGCTGTCAATAAAAACGGAACCCTGGCCTTGGGCAGCTATCCTAAGAGGGCCAATCACTCTTCAGGAGCGTCACCATGGGTTCCACGTTCAACAGCCTGGTAGGCCTGATCATCCTTGCCCTGGACATCTGGGCCATCATCAACGTACTGAAAAGTGGCGCCGAAACCGGGATGAAAGTCCTCTGGGTGCTGTTGATCCTGTTGCTGCCGGTTTTGGGGCTGATCATCTGGGCGATCGCCGGGCCACGGGGTAACGTACGGATCTGAAGTCATTCTCCCAAGCGACATAAAACCTGTGGGAGCGAGCCTGCTCGCGATGACGGCGGCACATTCAGAATTAATGTGGCGGACAAATCGCTATCGCGAGCAGGCTCGCTCCCACAAGGCATTCTGGCGAGCCATCGAGTGAGGTTCGACCTGTCATCTTCCGCGACGTAAAATGCGCGCCTTTCCCGGGCAATCGAGCCGATCGATTGGCCATCATGGGCGGGTAACCGTCCGTTGCCACCCGCAATCATCGGAGCGCTTCCCATGAGCACCACCCCGACCAACGATTACCTGGAAACCCTCTACGAAGGCTATGGCCAGCGTTTTCGCATGGAAAAACTGCTGCACGAAGTTCGCACCGAACACCAGCACCTGGTGATTTTCGAGAACTCGCGCATGGGCCGGGTCATGGCGCTGGACGGCGTGATCCAGACCACCGAAGCCGACGAATTCATCTACCACGAAATGCTCACCCACGTGCCGATCCTCGCCCATGGCACCGCCAAGCGCGTGTTGATCATCGGTGGTGGCGACGGCGGCATGTTGCGTGAAGTGGCCAGGCACCGCAGCGTCGAGCACATCACCATGGTCGAGATCGACGGTACCGTGGTCGACATGTGCAAGGAATTCCTGCCGAATCACTCCAAGGGCGCGTTCGACGATCCACGCCTGAACCTGGTCATCGACGACGGCATGCGTTTCGTCGCCACCACCACTGAAAAGTTCGACGTGATCATTTCCGACTCCACCGACCCGATCGGGCCAGGCGAAGTGCTGTTCTCGGAAAACTTCTATCAGGCGTGCCACCGTTGCCTGAACGAAGGCGGCATCCTGGTCACGCAGAACGGCACGCCGTTCATGCAGATCGAAGAGGTCAAGACCACCGCCGGTCGCCTTCGCAGCCTGTTCCCGGACTGGCACTTCTATCAGGCCGCCGTGCCGACTTACATCGGCGGGGCGATGACCTTCGCCTGGGGCGCGACCAATACCGCTTATCGCAAATTGTCCCGCGAAACCCTGCAACAGCGTTTTGCCGGCAGTGGCATCATCACCCGCTACTACAATCCGGAAATCCACATCGGCGCCTTTGCCTTGCCGCAATACGTATTGCAGGCGGTGAACAAGCCCAGCAACGACTGATGATGCACCCATGCGGGAGTGAGCAAGCTCGCTCCTGCAGATCGATCGTGTGGATTGGCGGAACGATTAGCCAGCTATCAAGGTCGAGATGGATAGAGGCCCATCCATGGGTTTTATCGAGGAGGCACTGATGCAAAAGTGGAAAATCACTTTCGTGGATGATCACGGTGAAACTGTCGACGAAGTCTTTGAGTGCGACGAGTGCCCGGATAACGAACACGCGGCCAAACTCATCAAGGCCCGATTGCTCCCCGTCGCCGCCGAACTGGATCTGAACGATCTGGAAGGGCGAACCGCCGATGCGACTGTCAAAAGTCTCAGGGCCCAGAACAGCATTCAAATCCTCGGCATCACGCCAATCTGAATATCTCTTGTTACATTCTCAACCAGGCCTTGGCAGCGGCTCTATCTTGGGGCTAATCTGCAAGCGAGATCAGCGAATGGATCGCTAAGGTCTGGTCTTGTCAGCTCCATGCTTGTTTCCCGTCGGCACACCGGATGCCGTCGTTCGCACCGTTCGGTTGCGCACGCTGGGAGTACGGAAAGTCTATCCATCAGTTTGAGGAGGACGTTTCATGAGCACAGCCTATCAAGAAGATATCAGCAGCAGCGTTCTGCGCCGCATGAAAGAAGGCGGTTTCGACTTTTCACGGTTCCATCCCATCGAGTTCTACGCCATTTTCCCGGACGAGGAGCGGGCACGCAGGGCGGCAGGTCATTACCGTGGTGAATCCCTGAATGCGCAAATCAGTGTGCGCGATGACGGCGCATGGGCACTTGAACTGAGCAAGGTCATGTACGCCACTTACGATGACATCGGCGATTTCGAACAGGGTTTCGAAGCTGTGGTCGAGCCATTGGGCGGCATCATTGAAGGCTGGGGTGTCAAACAGGAGGTACGAGGGCGACTCGCATAAGCTTATGAACAGCAGCAAGCATCACTAACGGCTGACCCTCGGGTTGGCCGTTTTCGTTTGAGCGGATCGGAAGTTGAATACAAGGCGCTGCGGTGCGGCGATCCGACTTGCCAGCGAAGGCGTCCCCGAGCGCACCACATGACTAAAAAACACTTCGCCGGCAAGCCGCAACCTACCGACTATGCTGGTGACAGGCGTCAACAACGCCTTGCAATGAAGCGGAGGCGATCGGGTTGGGGCATTTGCCGCACAGGATTGGTGCGGTGCGTGCGGGGTGATTATCCAACTGATTGATATCAAAGCGTTTCTGCCGATGGCACGGGCCTTGCGAAGGCCTGTATGTCCGGGTGACAAGGAGTACGGCATGATCCGCACCTATTTTGATGAGATGTACGATGCCGGCGGCCAGGTCCGCCCGCATTATCGGGAGTTTGCCCGTTGGCTGGCCGAAACGCCTGACGAGCTTTTGGCACAACGGCGACGCGAGGCCGATCTGTTGTTTCATCGCGCCGGGATTACTTTCACGCTCTACGGTGATGAGCAAGGGACAGAGCGACTGATTCCCTTCGACACCATTCCCCGCAGCATTCCCGCCAGTGAATGGCGCATTGTCGAGCGCGGCTGCATCCAGCGGGTCAAGGCGTTGAACATGTTTCTCGCCGACCTCTATCACGAGCAACGCATCATCAAGGCCGGCATCATTCCGGCCGAGCAGGTGCTGGCCAACGAGCAATACCAGTTGGCAATGCAAGGGCTGGATCTGCACCGCGATATCTACTCGCATATCTCGGGCGTCGATCTGGTGCGCGACGGCGACGGCACCTATTACGTGCTTGAAGACAATCTGCGAACGCCGAGCGGCGTCAGCTACATGCTCGAAGACCGCAAGATGATGATGCGACTGTTCCCCGAACTGTTCGCGGCACAACGCATCGCCCCCATCGACCACTACCCGAACCTGCTGCTCGATACCCTGAAAAGCTCCAGCCCGATCGACAACCCGAGCGTTGTTGTGCTGACGCCGGGGCGTTTCAACAGCGCGTTTTTCGAACATGCGTTCCTGGCACGGGAAATGGGCGTGGAGCTGGTGGAGGGCGCGGACCTGTTCGTACGTGACGACAAGGTGTTCATGCGCACCACTGACGGGCCTAAAGCCGTCGATGTGATCTACCGTCGCCTCGACGACGCCTTCCTCGACCCGCTGGCGTTCAATCCGGATTCGATGCTCGGCGTGCCAGGGCTGCTGTCGTCTTACCGATCCGGCAATGTCGTGTTGGCCAATGCCATCGGCACCGGGGTGGCGGACGACAAGTCGGTGTACCCGTTCGTCACCGACATGATCCGTTTCTATCTGGATGAAGAACCGATCCTGAAGAACGTACCGACCTGGCAGTGCCGTAACCCCTCGGAACTTTCCCACGTACTGGCCCATTTGCCGGAACTGGTGGTCAAGGAAACCCAGGGCTCCGGCGGCTACGGAATGCTGGTGGGGCCGGCGGCGACGGCAGCGGAAATCGAAGCCTTCCGCGCGCGGATCATTGCCAAGCCCCATGCCTATATCGCGCAACCGACGCTGTCGTTGTCGACCTGTCCGACCTTTGTCGAAAGCGGCATCGCGCCACGTCACATCGACTTGCGTCCGTTTGTATTGTCTGGTCGCGAAACCCGGGTCGTGCCCGGTGGTTTGACCCGTGTCGCCCTGCGCGAAGGCTCCCTGGTGGTGAACTCCTCCCAGGGCGGCGGAACCAAGGACACCTGGGTGGTCGAGGATTGAAGGAAGCCTGTCATGTTAAGTAGAACTGCCTCGGATCTGTATTGGATGTCGCGTTACCTGGAGCGGGCGGAAAATCTCGCACGGATGCTCGACATCAGTTATTCGCTGTCGCTGATGCCACAGGATGGACGCGGTGACGGCCTGCACGAACTGGCCATGCCGCTGCTGATCACCGGCACCCTGGACGATTACCTCGAACGCCACGGCGAATTGCACGCCGAACGACTGCTGCATTTTTTCGCCCTGGATGCGGCCAATCCGGCCAGCATCTACAGCTGCCTCGGTGCCGCGCGGGCCAGTGCTCACGCGGTACGTGGCCGAATCACCGCCGACATGTGGGAAAACATCAACGCGACCTGGCTGGAAATTCGCGGTATTGCCGAGCAAGGCTTGAGTCGCTACGGCATGAGCCGTTTCTGCGAGTGGATCAAGGAACGGTCCCACCTGTTCCGGGGCGCGTCCTACGGCACGATCATGCGTAACGATGCGTTCCGCTTCATTCGCCTGGGGACCTTCATTGAGCGCGCCGACAACACGCTGCGCCTGCTCGATGCCCGCTACGAGATGGCGGGTGATCAGGCCGAAGCGGTCAGCGATGGCACGGCCCACGCGTACTATCAGTGGAGTGCCTTGCTGCGGGCCTTGTCGTCATTCGAGGCCTACACCGAAATTTATCGCGACGCCCCCGGCGCCCGGCATGTGGCCGAGTTGCTGTTGCTGCGTGCGGATGTGCCGCGCTCCCTGCGGGCGTGCACCGAAGAAATCGACCAGATCCTTGCCCAGTTGCCAGGGGCCAACGGCCGTCCCGCGCAGCGCCTGGCGGCGGAAATGGACGCGCGACTGCGCTACACCGGCATCAACGAAATTCTCGACGAAGGCCTGCACGCCTGGCTCACCGAGTTCATCCCACTGGTGCGCCAGCTGGGTAACGCGATTCACAGTTCTTATCTGGAGGCTGCATGAGACTTTCGATTAGCCACGAGACCACCTATCACTACGAAGATCAGGTGCGGGCGAGCATCCAGTACCTGCGACTGACCCCCCATGACAGCGAGCGTCAGCACGTGCTCAGTTGGCAGCTTGACCTGCCGCGGCCGGTGCGCGCGCAACTCGATCCGTTCGGCAACATCCTGCACGTGCTGACGATGGACGAACCGCACGAAGCGATCATCATCGGCGCCCGTGGTCAGGTCGACATCGACGAGTTGCGCGAAGCCGAGCACGAAAGCCAGTCAGCGCTGCCGTTCCTGCGCTTCACGCGCCTGACCGAAGCCGACGCAGCCCTGCGCGCGTTTGCCGAAAAGGAGTGCAAGCAACGTCGGGATCGCACAGCGCTGATCGACTTGATGCATGGCCTGAACCAGCACATGACCTACACGCCCGGCGCCACCGAAGTGGACACCAGCGCGGCCCAGGCCTTCGCCGGTCGTTCGGGCGTGTGCCAGGACCACACCCACGCGTTCCTCGCCTGTGCCCGCAGCCTGGGGATTCCGGCGCGGTATGTCTCGGGCTACCTGTACAGCGAAAACAGCGAACACCTGGCCAGCCATGCCTGGGCCGAAGCCTGGCTCGATGACGCCTGGTACAGTTTTGACGTGACCAATGAACTGGCCCGGCCTGAGCGCCACTTGAAACTGGCGGTGGGCCTGGATTATCTGGATGCGTGCCCGGTGCGCGGGATGCGCCGTGGCGGCGGCTGTGAACAGATGCATGCCAAGGTGTTTGTTTCACCGACGCCGGTGCTGGCGCCGGTTATCTCAGTGCAACAACAATAAATAGCAACAGCGCACATCTCTGTAGATACTCTGTTCCCGGTCAAGCTTTCAGCAGGTGCTTATCGCTGAAAAGCTTGGCCGTGTCGAAATCCTCTCCCGAGCGCATGCACGCCC